>JAQGKG010000348.1 GCA_028290245.1 Devosia sp.
GGGCCTTGCAATTATTGCCGCCGAAGCGCTGCAGTTCGTCGATGTCAGCCCAATTCGAAACTGGATCGAGAACCAGCCCACCTGGTCTGACTTTCCCCTCATCATTCTTGGTCAGCCTGCCACCCGGCTTGAAGCGTCCCCTATCGTCGCTCAACTGCAAGCGACTTTGGGCAACGTGATAGTGCTGGAGCGGCCGTTTCATTCGTCCACGCTTATCAACGCCGTCGAGCATGCACTACGCGGTCGTCGGCGGCAGTATCAGTCGCGCCGTTACATCGAAGAGTCTCGCGAGGTCGAGCAGCGGCTGCAAACCGCGCTATTGGCCGGACGCATGGGGTCGTGGGAACTCGACATCGTCGAGCTCGTCCTGACGGGCTCGGACCAGTTCAAGGCGTGTTTCGGTCGTAAGCCGGAGGGAGAGTTTTCCTTCGCCGACCTGATCGAGTCCGTAGCTCTCGCCGACCAGCGTCGCGTGCAACGTGCTTTCGACGACGGTATGGCGGGAGCAGACCTAGTGCTCGAATATCGCGTTGTCTGGGCCGATGGCAGTGAACACTGGATCGATGCCCGAGCCCGTGTACTCAGGGATCGCCTTGACCGTCCCAAGACCCTCGTCGGCGTGGTGTCGGACATTACGGCGCGCAAGGCCGCTGAGGCTGAACGCGAGCGGCTGCTTGCCGCCGTTGCCGCAGAGCGCGAACGCACTCAGCAGGCGCTTCGCGGCGAGCGGGCGCTGTCGGGGTTGCTGCTCACCAGCGTCCCAGCCGGCATCGTGGCCTATGATACCGAATTACGCGTCACCATCTGGAATCCGGTGATGGAACGTATGTTCGGGCTTCCTGCGCCTGCCGTGCTGGGCCGCCCGCTGGCGCGCGTCATCGGCGACGGCCAGCATAATACCATCGAGCACCGCCTGCGCGACGCGCTCGCCGGCATTTCCGGGCCGATCGAGGAAATCGAGCTCACGACGATGACAGAGGGCAGCGTGGTGCTGGAAAGTCAGCATGCCCCTTTGCGCGGCGGCGATGGCCAGATCGTTGGCGGCGCGGCGTTTTTCCGCGAGATGACCGAGCGGCGTCGGGCCGAGGAACAACTGCGTCAGGCCCAAAAGATGGAAACCATCGGCCAACTGACCGGTGGCGTAGCGCATGACTTCAACAACCTGCTTGCCGCTATCCAAGGCAATCTGGAACTGCTGCGGAAGCGCCTGCCGGATGACCCGCAAATCCAGCGCTTTATCGATGGCGCGCTGAAGGGGGCACAGCGCGGCGCCTCCCTGACTTCGCGGCTGCTGGCCTTTGCCCGCAAGCAGGACCTCAAGCCCGAGCCGACCGATCTCAGCAATCTGCTCGACGGTGTGCGAGGCCTGATGGAGCGCTCGATCGGCCCGCTGATCACCGTTGAATATGCGATGACGCCCGACCTGCCGCCGGCCAAGGTCGATACCAACCAGCTCGAACTTGCCATTTTGAACCTGGCAGTGAACGCCCGCGACGCCATGCCAGAGGGTGGCAAACTGACAATTTCGCTGGACCAAAGCGAAAATGATCCTGAGCTGCCGGGGCGCTATCTACGGCTGTCGGTCAGCGACACCGGCACCGGCATGGATGCTGCTACGCTGAAGAGCGCAATTGAGCCATTTTTCTCTACTAAGGAGCTTGGAAAAGGCACGGGCCTTGGCCTATCAATGGTCCATGGCCTAGCTGTGCAATTGGGTGGTGCGTTGCGGCTCCACAGTGAAGTAGGCGTGGGTACGACGGCAGAATTATGGCTGCCGGTATCCTCCGCACCGGTGAAGGAGGTCGTAGAAATGGCTGCTGAAACGATCGCCACCCCGGTGGCTTCCACCATTCTCGTGGTCGATGACGACGCGCTCATTAACATGAACACGGTCGACATGATTGAGGACCTTGGCCACACCGCGATCGAAGCCTATTCGGGCAAGCAGGCGCTGGAAATATTGGCAAGCGGCAAGCAGATCGATGCCCTGATCACCGACTATGCCATGCCCGGAATGACCGGCGTCGAACTGGCGCTACAGGCGCGCGCCATGCATCCTGGCCTGCCTATATTGCTGGCGACTGGTTATGCCGACCTGCCATCTGGCACCACCACCGACCTGCCACGCCTCGCCAAGCCGTACCAGCAGTCGGAACTTGCAACGCAGGTGTCACGCCTGCTCGTGGCGCGGGTGGAAGCGGCTGGCTGATCTTCCAAAGTCGCTTGCGGTTCTAGTCTGACGCTGTCTGTGCTAGACAGGCCGCTCCAGCCTCAACTGATTGCCCGTTCTGATGAATCTCCTTGTCGGCGTAGCGCTGCTTCTCTTGCTGATTGGGATCAGCATCATCATTGCCCTGTCCGAGATCGCTTTTGCGGCGGCGCGGGAACTGCGCATTCGCTCATTGTCTGAGGCCGGCAACAAGAAGGCACTGCGCTTCATGGCGTTGCGCGCCAAATCGGGCGAGGTCATCACTGCGCTGCAGATTGCCACCAATGCAGTGTCGATCCTAGCCGGTACGTTAGGCGAGGACACGCTGGGACCGGTGTTTGGCGCTGGGCTGTTGGCTCTCGGCGTTGAGCCGGGCGCCGCTGGCATAACCGGTTCTGTATTGGCCTTTGTGCTGGTGACCAGCGCCTTCGTGCTGTTCGCCGACCTGACGCCGAAGCGCATCGCCATGCTGGTGCCCGAAGACGTGGCCCTGGGCGTGGTGTGGTTTCCCGAACTGGCGGTGAAACTGCTCAAGCCGCTGGTCTGGCTATTCAGCCGACTGTCTGACGGGCTGATCGGCCTGCTGCAACTCGAACCCAAGGTTCCGGCCGATGCGGTTACCGCCGAAGATTTTCGCATGATCCTCGCTGGCGGCGCCGCCTCGGGCGTGCTGATGAAAAACGAGCACCGACTGATCGAGAACGTGCTGGCGCTGGAATTGCGCAGTGTCACCTCGGTCATGACGATCCGCGACGATATCGTTTACCTCGACATTTCCGATCCGCACGATGTGCAGGAAGACAAGGTTCGCCGCCGCCCGTTCTCGCACTACCCGATCTGCGATGGCGGCATCGATGCAGTGATCGGCTGCGTTCGCGCCGAGGACGTTTTGGCCACCGCCATCGACCGGCCCGCCGAGGTCGATTTCGCCAAGGCGAAGCGCGACGTGCTGTCCGTTCCGGACACGCTCAACGTTTGGGAAGTGCTGGCGGAGTTCCAGGCGCAGAGCACCGGCTTTGCCGTGGTGGTCAGTGAATATGCGCTGGTCGTCGGCGTTGTCACTTTCAAGGATTTGATGGGCGCACTGATGCAGGGCCTCGCCAATCCGTTCGAGGAACAGGCCATTCTCAAGCGAGACGACAATAGCTGGCTGGTCGATGGCATGGCGCCATTTGTCGATGTGATGCGCGCGCTGGGAATTCGGCATCTCGAAGTCGAGGCGGCCTATGAAACCATCGGTGGCTTCATCGTGCATCGCATGCGCCGCGCCGCCCGCAAGGGCGACAAGGTCGAGGCAGCAGGCTTTGTGTTCGAAGTGGTGGATGCCGACAAGATGCGGCTCAATCAGCTCTTGGTCAGCAAAGCCGGCAAGGCCAGCAAGCAGCTCGCCTGAGTGGGCAAGTCTAACGCAGGCCAGCTTCCTTAAGCAGTCCAGCCCGCTTGGCGTCGTAGTAGAAGCCGCGGGCATAAAAGCGAACCGCCTGATCGGGATTGCGGCGGGCGGTCACATAGGCGCCGGCGAGATAGCGCACGGCATAGCGGAGGTTGGTTTCGGCATCGAGCAGGCCAGACGGCGAACCGCGATAGCCCATGCCGGTCGCAGTGGCGTGGCTGATCTGCATCAAGCCGTAATAGGGCCCGTTGCGTGCCGCGGGATTGTACCCGCTCTCGCGCACAATGATGCGGCGAACCAGGGATTCCGGCACGTCATATTGCTGGGAATAATGGGCAATCAGCGGATCGAGCGAACTATCGGCATAACCAAGTGCGCTAGGTGCTTCCGGAACAGCCGCGGCTGCCGGCACATGACCGGCCGGTGTTGCAAACGTAGCGAGAGCCGCTGTCGCCCCGCCGCCGCCCGGTGCCGGCTTTAACCCGCTCATCGAGCAGCCCGAAACCGCGAGCGCCACAATAGTCAGTGCGCCAAAGAGCCGAGCATTGCCGAAAAACGTGTTTGTCTGAGCCATTTGACTACTCTAGCGCATTTCACCACAAGGCGCGATAGGGGTTAAAAAAGGCATACTGATGGCAATTGCGTGACAGAGCCTGTGCAAGGCGGCGATTGGCAATTGTCTTGGCCTCACGCTACGCTAAGAGTTTTCCTGCGGTGCAGCACTTGCGCCCGGGGGACTTGAATGGATAAGCGCAACTCTATCGCAGCGCGGCTGCGCTATGCATTCGACACCTCGATGTCGGCCGGACCGGTTGCGCTGATCGGCTGGCTGACCCTGCTGTCGCTGGTCGTCATTATCATTGCGGCGATCCTGCTGACTGGGTTCCAACTGGCGCCTGAAGGGCAGCCGGCTGTCGATTTCCCCGAAGCCATGTGGGAAAGCCTGATGCGCTCGATGGACGCCGGAACGGTCGGTGGCGACACCGGCTGGGGTTTCCGCGCCGTCGGGCTGCTGGTCACCATCGCCGGAATTTTCATTTTCTCGACCCTGATCGGTGTGCTGTCATCGGGCATTGAGGGCAAGCTCGACCAGTTGCGCAAAGGCCGCAGCACCGTACTCGAGCAGGACCATACGGTCATCCTCAACTGGAGCCCGTCAATCTTCGACGTGATTTCCGAACTCGCGGTGGCCAATCGCAGCCGCAAAAAGCCGCGCATCGTCATCATGGCCGAGCGCGACAAGGTTGAAATGGAAGACGAGATCGCCGCCAAGGTGCCAAACCTCGGTCGCACCCGCGTCATCTGCCGCCACGGCGCACCCACCGATATCCACGATCTGGCGATCGTCTCGCCGCAGCAGGCCCGATCCATTATTGTGCTGTCGCCCGAGGGCGAGGACTCCTCCGCTGCCGACAGCCAGGTGATCAAAACGCTGCTGGCCCTGGTCAACGACCCGCGCCGTGCGGCCAAGCGCTATCGCATCGCCGCCGAAATCCGCGACAATGCCAATGCCGAAGTCGCCCGCGTTGTCGGCGGCAGTGAAGCGCAACTGGTTCTGGCCGATGACTTTATCGCACGCATTGTTGCCAATTCCAGCCGCCAATCGGGCCTCTCGGCGGTGTATTCCGAACTGCTCGATTTCGACGGCTGCGAAATTTACACGATTGAGCAGGCTGGCCTGACGGGCAACAGCTTCGGCGACGCGCTGATGGCCTATGAAGCCTCGACGCTGATCGGGCTGGTGAGCTTGGACGGTCAGGTGCAGCTCAATCCGCCGATGGACAGTGTCATTCCGGCCGGCGCCCGAGCCATCATCATTGCGGAGGACGACGCAGCTATCGCCATTGGCACCGCGGCGCTCAGTGTCGACCCCGTATCCATCCGCCATGCGGTGCCTCGTGCCGAACAACCCGAACGCGTGCTGCTGCTGGGCTGGAACCGCCGTGCGCCGATCATCGTGCACGAACTCAGCCGCTATGTGGCGGAAGGCTCGGTGCTGACCATCGCCGCCGACACGCCGAACCTCGACGAGGCCGTCGCTGCAATTTCGGTGGCCAGCGGCAACCTCGCGGTGGAATACGGCCGCATCGACACCACCAGCCGCACAGCGCTTGATGGCCTCGACATTGCCGCCTACGACCATGTGTTGGTCTTGGGCTATTCCGACCTGCTGGCACCGCAGCCGACCGACACCAGCACGCTGGTGACGCTTCTGCACCTGCGCAAGATCGCCGATACGGCGGGCGTGCATATCAACGTGGTCTCAGAAATGGTCGACGTGCGCAATCGCGAACTGGCCGAAGTGACCCGCGCCGATGATTTCGTCGTGTCCAACAAACTGGTCAGCCTGATGCTGGCCCAAGCCTCGGAAAACGACAGCCTCGGCGCCATCTTCGACGACCTGCTCGACGAGGAAGGCTCCGAAATCTACATGCGTCCAGCGGGTGACTATGTGGCCTTGGGCCAAGCAGTCAATTTCTACACTGTCACCCAATCCGCCCGCGACCGCGGCGAAGTCGCCATCGGCTACCACCGGCCCCGCGAAGGTGCCAAAGCCAATGGGATCGTGGTCAACCCGGTGAAGTCCGCCGCCATCGACTACCAACCCGGCGACCGCCTGATCGTGCTGGCACGGGGCTAGCCTATTTGGCTGTTAGGTCCCAAGCTTTCCGAAGCCGTCTCAAGCACGCTTGGCTGACAATCCTGCCAGGGCGAATATGGAAGGCTTCGAAGACTGGATCAATCCGGTGGGGACCGGTGCCTTCGGGCTCGAAAGCTACGAGCCGGGCGTGCGCGCGCGCTTCACCCGCAACGAAAGCTACTGGAAGCCTGACACCGTCTGGGTCGATGCTGTCGAAGTCATCGTCATCAACGACATTGCCGCCCGCACCAATGCCATGATGAGCGGCCAGGTCCATGCCATGAACCAGCTCGACTTCAAGACCGTCGACCTGCTCAAGCGCAATCCCAACCTGACCGTGGTGCAGTCCGCCGGTGGCCAGCACTTCACCTTCCTGATGGATTGCACCCAGGGACCCTTTACGGACAACAATGTCCGCCTCGCCATCAAGTATGCTGTCGATCGCGAGCAGCTGCTGACCACTGCGCTGCGCGGCTATGGCCAGCTGGGAAATGACCATCCAATCCCGGTGACCGACCCCTTCTATGCAGCCGACCTGCCGCAGCGCGCCTATTACCCGGAAAAGTCGAAGTTCTACCTCAAGCAGGCGGGCCTCGATTCGCTCGACATCGAGCTTTCGGCCTCCGACGCGGCATTCTCTGGTGCAGTCGATGCTGCCGCGATCTTCCAGAACTCGGCTGCCGCCTCGGGTATCAACTTGGCCATCAAGCGCGAGCCAAGCGATGGCTACTGGTCCAATGTGTGGATGAAGGCGCCGTTCTCGATGGGCTATTGGGGTGGACGTCCCACCGCCGATCAGATGCTCACCATTGCCTATTCGTCGGCCTCTTCGCAGAACGACACTCATTGGAAGAGCGAGACTTTCGACGTCAAGCTGGTCGAGGCGCGGGCCCTGCTCGACCCTGCCAAGCGCAAAGAAATTTATGCCGAACTGCAGCAACTGATTTCCGACGATGGCGGCGCGATGATCCCGATGTTCGGCGATTATCTCGATGCCGTCTCCACCAAGCTCGGTGGCGTCACCAGCCATCCCATGTTCAACTTCATGGGCGCGCGTCGAGCTGAAAAGGTGTGGCTAAAGCATAATGGTCCAACTCGTCCTTAAGCGTGTTGCGCTGGGGATCCTGACGCTCCTGCTGGTGTCCGCGTTAATTTTCGCGGGCACCCAGCTCCTGCCAGGCGACGTCGCCCAGGCAATTCTCGGACAGAATGCAACGCCGCAATCGCTGGCTGCGCTTCGACAGGATCTCGGCCTCGATCTTCCCGCCTGGCAGCGCTACATCAACTGGCTCTCCGGTTTTCTCACCGGCGATCTGGGCATGTCGCTGGCCAATCGCCAGCCCGTGGCAGACTTGCTGTGGCCGCGTTTCGGCAACACGATGGCGCTGGCCGCCTATGCTGCCGTTGTCTCGGTGCCAATCGCTGTGCTGATCGGCCTTGCGGCTGCCGTGCGCCGCGGTGGCCTGTTCGATCGCGGCATCAACATCGTGGCCCTGGCCTTCGTGTCGCTGCCCGAATATTTTCTCGGCCTGCTGCTTATCCTGTTCCTGTCGGTGCAGTTCAACCTGCTGCCCAGCCTCGCCGATACTTATTCAGGTATGAGCTTTGCCGACTGGCTTCGCGCCACGACGCTGCCGGCGCTCACCCTCGTGCTGGTCACGGTAGCCCAAATGATGCGCATGACGCGCACCGCCGTGCTGTTCGTCATGGATCAGGCCTATATCGAGACCGCGTTTCTCAAGGGCCTGCGCACCAAGCGGGTCGTGTTGCGCCATGCACTGCCCAATGCGGCGGCGCCGATCGTCAATGTCGTGGCCTTCAACATCGCCTATCTCATCACCGGCGTGGTGCTGGTCGAGGCGATCTTCAACTATAGTGGCTAGGACGTTTCATTGTCGATGCTGTCGCTAAGCGCGACCTGCCGCTGGTGCAGGCGGCTGCCATGGTCTTCGGTGCCGCCTATGTCATCCTCAACTCCATCGCCGACATCATCGCCATCGCCCTCAACCCGCGCCTGAGGCCCCCCCGATGATCCGCTCGCTCAAGGCTATTCCATTTTCTGCCTGGCTCGGTCATCCACTGCCGATGCGCCATGATATTTCATGCCGATCCTAGCCATGATCCAGCCCAGCTTACCGCCATGAACCTCCAAAAGGCATGACCGGCTTCGGGATATTCTTTGACGTCGTGGTCGATTTGGTTGGCTTGTAGAGCCGCTTCCAATTGAGATGCAGCGCCTCGCAGCGTCTTATCTAGGCCACCGAAGCTTCCCACGATCGGACAGGCGCCTTGCAGCAGCGTTTTGGCATCGTTTGGAACGGGACCGTAGTTGACACTTGAAGCGTCAAAGCCTCGCTGGGTGGCGCTGAGCAAAGCAAAGCCACCACCTAAGCGGAATCCCATGACCCCGGCACGACCGGTGCAGTCTGGGCGCCCATCACATGCACACGTGCAGCCTCGATGTCATTAAAGGCGGTTCCGTGCCGCGCTGCCAGTTGCCGTGAAACTGCCAGGAGGCAGAGCAGCTTGTTGTCACGAGAAAACAAGTCGGGCGCGATGGCGAGGTAACCCGATGCGGCAAGCCAGTCTACCTGTTGCCTACTCGCACCGGACTGCCCGAGCGCGTCGTGGAGTACCACGATCCCCGGCCAAGGACCCTGTCCGGCCGGTATTTCAAGATAGGCAGGAATGGCGTGACCGGCCGACATGATTGTAATTTCGGTCATAGCAACCTCTAGAGTGGAAGGAGGAAGTAGGGTGGAATTGCAGTCACAGCACAGCCGATAAGAAGTTCAGAGCGGCTAACAGGCACAGCACTCCACGGAATTGTGGCGCGGACTTTGGGAGTTGGTCAGCCTCCGTTAGTGTACCTGACGCAGTGGCGCATGCTGTTGGCACAGCAAAAACTCGCCACCGGTCAAGCCGTGTCCCAAGTTGCCGAGGAGGTTGGCTACACCTCACAGAGTGCCTTCGCTTATGCCTTTAAACGTACTATGGGTCGCACCCCGCGCAGTGATCTGGCTAGACGGCAGTTAGCGGGCGCCGGTCTAAGCTAGTTTTAAGAACGCCATGAGTTTGTCGGCCGTGCCCTCAGGATTGTCCCAGGCATATACATGGCCGGCGTCAGCGATCGGCGTGGCGGTGACGACATCGCTGGCTATATCCCTCGCCCCTTCCACTAATTTTTTCGGTGGTAATCCCTTGGCGCCTGCGAGGATGAGGACAGGCAGTTTAAGGCGCCCGTCGAGAGCCCAACGATTTTCCTGCCCGTCCGCCACCAGAGGGCCGTAGTGTGCCAACACCCCTCGCAATCCTGCCGAAGTTTTCAGATGCGGTAGAAACAGGTCCCGGGCAGTCTGCTCAGCGTCACTTGGTGCTGACATCATTTTGAGCGTCGGCAGCAAATAGCTTTCCTCCCTGCCTGAGATCAGCATCGTGGCCACGTCTACCTGCGCATGAAAGCCAAAATGCCAGTAACCGCCGGTTGCCGGGTTCATCATTTCCTCGAGTCCGAAGCCTGGGATCAACGACTCCGAGAGGACAAGCCGCCGCAGATCCGCCGGGTGATGGATCGCCCAGGTTGCAGCGACCATTGCACCGATGTCCATGCCAATAAGATCGATTTGGGTCTCGCCGAGGGCAGCGACCAGGCCACGCAGATCGGAGACGACATTCGTCTTTTCATAGCCGTCATTTGGTTTGTCCGAGAATCCGTGTCCTCGAAGATCGGGCGCCACCACCCGCCGGCCTTGCGCAATGAGGATGGGCATCAGGCGTGACCAGATTTCCCACGTATAGGGAAATCCGTGCAGCAGCATCACCAGCGGCCCCGATCCGCCGGCGACGTAGTGAAGTCTGATACCGTTCGTATCGACATAGTGATGGGTCAGGCCGTTTCCGGCCTGCATCCCATCGTTTGGCGGTACTATTGTCATGGCAGAAACCGACGCAGGTCGGCTCGGCGCATCCAAAGCACGACGGCATTGAAGGCCAGCAAAACCAAGGCCGGCAGCGGACTGCCACCGATGAGCACAAGATGCGTGAAGACAGCGCCCGCCATCGTGATAGCGAGAAGCGCGGCACCGGGAAGCGCAGTGCGTGGTACGATAATTAGTATGGCGCCAATGACCTCGATGAGGCCCACGAGATAACGCAAGCCCTGGCCCATGCCGATCTGGTCGAAGAGGACGACCATCTGCTCTGCACCGGCGAATTTGGCTCCGCCAGACGCGACGAAGGCGGCGGCAATCAGTCCGCGTAGGACCCAATCAGCGATTTGAACAACACGAGACGGCGCGGTCGATAGAGATGTTGAGGCACTCATTTGACTTATCTTTCCTTAGAGTTTGATGAGACCGCCATCGGCAGCGATGGTTTGTCCGGTGAGAAAATCGGCCTCTTCGCTAGCGAGAAAGGCAACTGTGCGGGCAATGTCCGCAGGGGTGCCGAGGCGCTTGATGGCTTGGTTCATGTAGACCTGAGCCTTCACCTCGTTCGGCATGCCGCTGGCGCCTTCGGTGTCGGTGATACCGGGATGGACTGCGTTGACCGTGATGCCGTCGGCCGCCAGTTCGTTTGCCAACCCCCGTGTTAGGCCGACCACACCCATTTTCGAGGCAACGTAATGTGAGAAGCCCATGCCAGGGGGCGTCACCAGTCCCACGACGTCAGAGGCGATATTGACGATCCGGCCCCACTTGGCCTTTCTCATCAACGGCACGAGCGCCCGGGCACCCAGGAATTGGCTATCAAGGTTGGTGGCCATAACGCGACGCCACTCGGCGTAGTCCATGTCCGTGAGCGCGGCGACGGGGTAGATGCCGGCGGCATTGACCAGGATGTCGGCGCGTCCAAACTGGTCTTCGACGGTCTTGGCCAGATGGGCCCAATCGGCCTCGCTGGTGACGTCGCCGCGCACTGAAATGGCACCCTTGCCCAATTCGGCTGCGAGGTCGGACGTATCCCCACGGTTCATGAGGACCAGGGTTGCCCCGCGCTCCGCCAGCAGACGCGCCACCCCCCTGCCGATGCCGAGGCGGCTGCCCGTAACGACGGCAATTTTGTTTTCGAAGTTCAACATTGTTACATCCACTTTTGAGGAGACGTCAGGGACGGGCGAGTTGGCGAAGGCGGGGTTCACCAACTTCGGACAGAAGGTCATGGTGCGTGGGCGCCCAGCCGAGTTCGGCGCGCGTGCGCGGATCCCGCGATCGGCTCGAGGCCGAGAGCAGCAATGCCCCGAACGGTCCCCACACTTCTTCAGCTTCAGCAAGCGTCAGGCTGCGGGTCGGAACATCGAGATCGCGGGCCACAGCCTCGGCGATCCAGCGCCAGGCGATTTCGCCGGCCACCGCATGATAGGTCGCCCCGGCTCGACCACGCTCGAGCACGATGCGGAACAGTTCCGCAACGTCAGCGACATGTACGTTTGAATAGGCACCAAGACCTGACCCGATGAAACAAGCCGAGCCGGTCGCGGCAACTGACCGGTAAATCTGAGCAACGGGGCCATTATCATCCGGTCCCCAGATGACAGGCGGCCGGACCACTATGCCGCGTACGCCTTCGGCGCTGCGGACCATCTTCTCCACTTCCACGCGTGCCAAAGCGAAGGGCTCGGGAGTGAAATCGTCATCCTCGGCAAAAACATCGGAACTCCAGGCGCCCTGTGTCCTCTGCATCAAGACGCCGGTGCCGGAGAGAAACACGAAGGTCTTGCCTGTGCCGGAAAGCACATCGAGAAGTCGGCGCACGATCATGGGCTCCGCGTCGAACGGCACCTGCGCGGCGTATATGACAGCATCGACCGTACGAACTGCACTGGCGACGGCGTCGAAGTCTTCGACAAGATCGCCCAGAACCGGCGCTATCCCGGACCGCTCCAGCTCTAACTTCGCATCAGGCTTTCGATAAAGGCCGGACACGGCCAATCCTGAATTGGACAAGTGCCGGGCGACATGGCCTCCGACAAATCCGGTAGCTCCGATAACGAGACAGCTAGTAGGTGTAGACATTGCGATACACGATCCAAATGATGCGGTGGCCTCCATTTGGCGTTCCCATCATCATCTTCCCAGCCTATATCGTTCGATAGGAACCATCAGGAAACGTGATGAATGCTCGACAGCGTCTCGCTTGACTATCTTCGTGCTTTCGTCGCCGTAGCCCGCGAGGGAAGTTTCACTGCCGCTGCGCACAGCCTGGGGCGGGCGCAGTCCGCCATCAGCCAAACAATTGCCAATCTGGAAGGGCAGCTAGGGCTCCTCCTGTTTGATCGAACAGAAAAACGACCACAGCTCAGCCAGCGTGGCCGGAGCCTCCTGCCCGACGCCGAGCAGATCGTCATCGCCGCAGACCGACTGAAGGCCAAGGCCCGACGTTTGGCCGAAGGGCTTGAGCCCGAGCTATCCGTTGTGGTCGATGTCATGCTGCCACAGGGAAGGCTCATCAAAGCGCTGACAACATTTTCGGAAGCGTTTCCCGATACGCCCATTCGTCTTCATATCGAGGCGCTTGGGGCGGTCGCGGAATTGGTCCTGAACGGGCAATGCCGGATCGGCGTCACTGGCACCCTGCCAATTCTCCCGGAGGGACTGGGAGCCGAGCGGCTGTTCGGCGTCGAAATGGCCACGGTAGCCGCTCCGCAAATGCTGATGGCCAGGCATGACGGACCGGTGCCGCTGGACTACGCACAACAGCATATCCAGATCGTGCTGACCGACCGGTCCACCTTGACACGCGACCGCGATTTCGGCGTTCAGAGCGAACGAACGTGGCGGGTCGGCGATCTGGGCGCCAAGCTGGCGCTTCTACAAGCAGGTTTGGGCTGGGGGCATATGCCGTTGGCAATGGTCCGGGAAGACTTGGCTGCAGGCCGCCTGCGTCGTCTCGAGTTGGAAGGGCCGGGGCCAGGCATCCTTCCCATGCGGGCAATTTTCCCCATAAGTCGGCTGCCCGGGCCAGCGGGCCGACATTTTCTCGATGACTTGGTTCGTGCCGGCGCCTAGCACTTTGGCTGTGGCGCATCGAACCGAACTTTCTGATAGCAATCGCACTCCGTGCTTCCCAAGCACCGACTTGGATTGAGCCTGCTGGCGTGAGTCGATGGGAGGGCCAATTTCGTTGCTGCGCGAAAGTCATGTCCGCTTGCGCCCGGCGCTATGCCATTTCCGATGATGACGAGTTTTTCGCTCGTGTCGTCTCCGCCTTGCCAGCGCACAAAATTAGGCAACTACCGCCATGGTCCCATTTGATGCAGGGCCACCATTGAGGAGAGTCCAGCCTCATCAGGCGTCAGAGGAACCTGCTTGAGGCCTACCGCTTTAGCATCGTCTGTATCAGTGGATTGGATGCCCTATGTCCAGACTGGACTTCGTGCCGCCGATGGAAGCAAAACTCGTTTCGGACTTGCCAAGTGATGATGGCTGGCAGTTTGAGCCGAAATGGGATGGCTTTCGGTGCATTGCCAGCAAGGAAGGCGATGCCGTTGAACTGTGGGCGAAATCGGGCAAATCGCTCGGTCGGTATTTCCCTGAGGTGCTAGATTTTCTCAAAAATCTGCCGGCCCCACGCCTGATGATCGATGGCGAGCTGATGGTGTCAATCGATGGCGCTCCCTCCTTTGACGCCTTGCAGCAGCGCTTGCATCCGGCGGCGAGCCGGGTCCGCAAACTTGCGGTCGAAACCCCAGCCAAGCTGATTGCCTTCGATTTGCTGCATGAAGGCGATGTCGATTGGAGCGTCCAGCCGCTTTCGCTGCGACGTGCGGCGTTGGAAGCCCTGCTCGAAGCCACTTCGTCGATCGGAGACCTGCGACTGTCGCCAACGACACTTGATCCAGAGATCGCCCGAAAATGGTTTGCCGAACTCAGCGTCGAACTCGATGGCGTCATCGCCAAGCGGCGCGACGAGGCCTACGCCAGCGGTAAACGAGCAATGCTCAAGATCAAGCGAACCCGCACGGCTGACTGCGTCGTGGGTGGCTTTCGCTACCTTGCGGATCGGCCGGAGGTCGGATCGCTGCTGCTGGGACTGTTCAACGTCGCAGGAACCCTGGACCATGTCGGATTTACCTCGGGCATTTCCGATGACGAACGGCCGGAGTTAACCAAGCGGCTGGAGAAACTCGTAGGCCCGCCGGGATTTACCGGCAATGCACCGGGCGGGCCTAGCCGCTGGTCGACCGAGCGATCAGCCGAGTGGCAACCACTTCGGCACGAACTCGTCGTTGAAGTGCGATATGACCAGATTACTGGCGACCGTTTCCGCCACGGCACGCGCCTCGAACGCTGGCGGCCGGACAAGGCGCCGCAACAATGTATGTTCGACCAGTTGGCGACGCCGGTCGGGGCCGATAGCGCCGTCCGGAGTGCGATTGCTTAGGACAAAAATGGTTGAGCACCCGTCTGGTGGTAGACGCGCCGACGATCGCGTGCTGAATTGGGATATCGCGGGTTAGCGGCGCAAGACCGTCCGTCGATATGTCTAGGAGGCGCAAATTCTTACAGTTGAGATTACCGGCCCGCGCGCGGCGCTGGTAACGGATCGTCCGGAGCCGAAGGCTGCCGGAGATGTCGTCAAGGTGCAGGTACTGGTGGCGCCGATGTGCACCGAGTGGCAGTCCTGGCGTTCGGGCAAGGACGGGCACGAACTTGGGCATGAGGCTGTTGGCGTGGTTGTCGACGCCGGGGAGTCCAAGCTGCTGAAGGTCGGCGACCGCGTTATCGCCATGCCACATTGGGGCTGTGGCGTTTGCCCTGCCTGTCGATCCGGTGACCATATCCATTGCACGGAGCAACGCGACCTGTTGGCGGAAACAGGCTCGTCGTGCGGACTCGGCGGCTATGCGCAGTATTTGCTCAAGCCGGACTACCTGCTTTATCCCGTGCCTGACGATATCACTACCGACCATGCCGCCATGGCCCTTTGTGCCTTAGGGCCGAGCTTCACTGCCATGGAGCGGATGCAGGTATCGGCGGCGGACACTGTGTTGGTATCGGGCTGCGGCGCCGTCGGGCTGGGCGCCGTCGTCAACGCCCGCACCATCGGCGCCAGAGTGATCGCGCTGGAGTTCAACCCCTACCGCGTAGAACTCGCCCGCACGCTAGGTGCCGAGCATGTGCTCGACCCGCGGGCGCCGGACCTGCTCGAGCAGGTACGCGCGCTAACCGGTGGCTATGGCGTCGATGCAGCCATCGAGACCAGCAATAACGAAGCGGCGCCGCCGGTTGTGCTGGAACTGGTACGGGCGCGTGGCCGGCTGGCCTTCGTCACCTGGAGCGGCGCTGTGCCGATTAATCGCATTACCGGCAAGGGCATCGACATCTTTGGAAGCTGGCACTGGAACCACGACCGCTACGGCGAGCAGATGATGCAGCGGGTGCGCGATGCTCGACCTTTGCTTGACCTGTTGACGACCCATCGTTTTGCGATGGACGACGTCAGCGAGGCCTTTGCACTGCAGGAGACCGGTTGCTGCGGCAAGGTCCTGCTTTATCCAAACGGAGGCACGCGATGACCCTGCGCCTCGGCGGCTACGGCATCGACTACGACGGCGATCCGGAAGCCTATGCCCGTGCCCATGTCGCATTCGGCTACAACGCCGCATACATGCCCAATTTCAGCATCGACAATCGCGAGGAGATCGCTGCGCTGGTCAAGGCCATGGCAGCGGCCGACGTCATCATTGCCGAGGGTGGTGCCTGGAAGAACCTCATCGCTCATGACGATGCGCAACGACAGTCCAATCTGGATTATGCCGTGCATCAACTGGCTCTTGCCGACGAGCTGGGCGCGCGCGCCTGCGTCGCATTTCACGGCACGGTCGGCCATGCCGGCGACCCTTGGCAGTTGAGCGACAATTATGACTATGGCCCGCATCCCGATAACCAGAGCGAAGCCGGTTTTCAGCGAGCGGTCGAGACAGCGCGCTACGTCATCGATGCGGTGAAGCCCAAGCGCGCCAAGTTCTCCCTTGAAATGGTGCCCTGGTTGGTCACCGACACAGCGGAGAATTACCTCAAGCTGCTCAAGGCCATCGACCGGCCAGAGTTCGGTGCCCATATCGACGCGGTAAACATGGTGATCAGCCCACGGCTCTATTTCAATACGGGGCGCATGATCCGCGAGGCCTTCGAACTTCTGGGGCCGTGGGTCGTCTCGTGCCATGCCAAGGATATCGTCATGCAGGGCGGGCCGGGGACAATCTCGTTTCATCTCGACGAAGTGCCGCCGGGCGAGGGGAACCTCGACTATGGTGCCTACATTGCCGAGATCGAAAAACTGTGTCGCGATGTGCCCCTGATGCTCGAGCATTTCGATGTGCCTGCATACAGGCGCGGTCTTACCTACATCAAGCGCATCGCAGGCGCCGCCGCTTAGCAGTGCAGAACACTCCCATCCGACTTCGAGGTTCCAAATGGCAATGACTGTGCTTTTTATCGGTGGCACCGGCCAAATTTCCTATCCTTGCGTCGAAGACGCCGTGGCCCAGGGCCACGATGTCAGCGTCTATAATCGCGGCAAGCGACCCGACGCCTTGCCGGCCGGCGTAACCTCGATCGTCGGCGAATTCGCCGGACCAGAATACGCCGATCTGGCTAAGGCTAAATATGACGTGGTCTGCCAGTTCATAGCTTTTACGCCCGATCAGGTGACGCGGGACGTCGAGCTGTTTTCCGGCCATTGCGGCCAGTACATTTTCATCTCATCGGCGTCGGTCTATGAAAAGCCGGCCCCGCATTACGTGATCACCGAGAAAACGCCGGCGATTAATCCATACTGGCCCTACAGCCAAGCCAAGATTGCCTGTGAACAGGTGTTGGCAAGGTCCGATGGCCTTGCGTGGACCGTTGTGCGTCCAAGCCACACCGTGCGAACCGGGCTGCCTATCATGATGGGCGATAGCGACGTCATGGCGC
>JAQGKG010000352.1 GCA_028290245.1 Devosia sp.
GATCGCCTTGTCGCCGCAGCGGCGACGTCGCTTGGCTTCACTTGGATTTGCGCCGTTAGGGGCGCTTGTCCGCCGCAGCCTGTCCCCTCGCATGCCCCGGATCTAGTTTGAGTTGGCCGCCTCGTGCATGTCAGCTGTTACCAGAGTGGCAAGTCTCGATCCCACGCTAAATATGTAGATAGTTCAAGGGGTTGTCGGAGCTTGCCGCCAAACTTGGCAAGACACGGCCACAGCCCCGCCCCATTGCGGGCGTGATCGATATCAACAATCCTCGCACTGACGATCAATAGCGAGGATGGGTGTTTGACAGCGACTACCCAACGAGGAAATCGACCGGCATTGCGGCTTGCACTCGGCCTTGCCATTGGCATGGTCTGGATAGGCGGCGCACATGCGGCTTCGCCTTACAAGCTGGGCGTTTCGGACACCCTCACAATCAAGGTGGTGCAGTGGAAGGCAGGCAGTTCCACCTTAGAGGAATGGACGGCGCTGAGCGGAGATTATGTCGTCGGGGCCGATGGCACGGTCAACTTCCCCATGCTCAACCCCATCGAAGGCGCCGGCAAGACCAGCAACGACCTGGCAGCCGTGCTGGGCGCGACCTTGCAGCAGACGCTGGGCCTGAGCACGGCGCCCACGGTCACCGTGGAGATATCGAAATATGGTCCGATCTATGTGACCGGCGATGTGGGCACCCCTGGTGAATATCCCTTCGCGCCCAACCTGACAGTGGTAAAAGCCGTTGCACTGGCTGGCGGCGAGCGGCGTATCGCTGAAGCGGTCGCCCGGCCAGAGCGGGAAATACTCACCACCTCGGGCGCGCTGACGGTGCTGCAGGACGAGCATCGCCGGCTGCTGGTTCGTCGGGCGCGTCTCGATGCCGAACTGGCCGGGATGGAACAAATCCCAGTACCGCCCGAACTGGAAGGCGCAGCAGATGTGGATACTTTGGTGGCGTCCGAAACTGCTATCCTTTCCGCGCAAAGGCGACAGGCCGAAGCGCAAACGACCTCGCTGACCGATCAGGTGGCCCTGCTCAACCGGCAAATCGAGGCCTTTGGCCAAAAGCAGACTGGCACCGAGGCGCAACTGGCAAGCGCCCGCGACCAGCTCGAAAAGATCACGGCACTGTCTGATGATGGCCTGGCGCTGGCGTCTCGGGTGACATCGCTGCAGACCAGCGTTTCGGACCTCGAATCCCGCCTGCTCGATACGCAGACGACGACGATGCAGGCGCAGCAGGATATCGCTGCTGCCGAGCGGGAACAGGCCATGCTGACCGATCAGCGGCTGTCCGACATGTCGCTCGAGCGGCAGACGGTGGATGGTCAGATCGCTGCGCTCCAGCTCAAGATTGCTACCCAACAAGGTCTGGTGCAGGAGGCGGCGCTTTACACCGGCGTTGCTGTGCCCGGGCAAACCGCCCCCACCATTGCCTACAGCATCGTCCGCAATGGCGAAGAGGTCGCTGCCGACCTCAACACATCAATCGAAGCGGGCGACGTTGTAGTCGCGCGAGTGGAGCCGACACCATGAACGCAGGACGCCTGATTTTCACCCTGGGCGCGCTGGCACTGGCCCAGTCCGGTCCAGCTTTTGCGCAGGGCACCGCCTTCCGCGATAACTTCGACACGCTCGACACCGGCCGCTGGTATGTGTCGGATGGCTGGAGCAATGGCGCCCACCAGAACTGCACATGGGCTGCTGATCAGGCCAAGGTCGTCAGCGGGCAACTCAAGGTCGGTTTTGCGCCGGTACCCAAGGGCGATCGCCAGTACCGCTGCGGCGAAATACAGACCAAGACCGCATATGGCTTTGGCACCTATGAGACCCGCATGAGAACCCCAGCAGGCTCAGGGCTTAACGCGGCCTTCTTCACCTATATCGGCAAGCAGCAGGGCAAGCCGCATGACGAGATCGACTTCGAAGTGTTGCTGCGCGACACTGCCCATGTTGACACCACCACCTTCGTCAAGGGCGTCAGCGGCGACGGTGAGCTGGGCGCAGGACAATCCCATGCCCTGCCCCATCCGTCCGACAGTGACTTCACAACCTTTGCCTTCACCTGGGAGCCAGGCCTGCTGCGTTACTACGTAGATGGCGAACTGGTTCGCACCATCGACGATCCCAAGATGATTCCGACCAATCCGCAGCGCATTTTCTTCAGCCTCTGGGGCTCGGATACACTGACCGACTGGATGGGCCAATTCACCCCCGTTACCTCCCCCATCGCACTCGAAGTGGACTGGGTGGCCTTTACCCCGCTCGGAGACGCTTGCGCATTCGACGACTCTATCCTGTGCCAGAACTAAGGACGACAACATGAAACTGGTGTTCTTTCGCGGCAAGGTGCCCAATTTCGGCGACGAGCTGAACCTGCATGTCTGGCCGGCTTTGTTGCCCAAGGGCTTCCTCGACGAGGACGAAAGCGAGCTGTTCGTCGGCATTGGCTCAATCATCGGCGATCACCTGCCCGCAAAGTCGCGCAAATTCGTCATGGGCTCAGGCTATGCCGGCTACATGGGCCTGCCCGACGTGCATGATGGCACCTGGGACATCCGCTTCGTGCGCGGCCCCAATACCGCCAAGACGCTAAACATCGACCCGGGGCTGTCGATCTGCGACAGCGCCGTCCTGTTGCGGGCCATGGATTTGCCAGCGCCAGACAAGAGTGTCGGCGTCGCCTTCATGCCGCATTACGAAAGCCTTGAGCGCGGCAATTGGGCGGAAGCTTGCCGTCAGGCCGGAATCACGCTGATTGACGCGACCGAGCCCGTCGAGAAAGTGCTAAGCCAGATCCAGGGCGCGCGCCTGCTGATCACCGAGGCCATGCATGGCGCCATCGTCGCCGACGCCCTGCGCACGCCGTGGATCGGAGCGAAACCGATTTATGGCGGGCATCACAAGAAGTGGCTCGACTGGGCTGGCGCGCTCGATCTCGACGTGCGGCTCAATGAGCTCAAGCCAAGCAGCGTGCTGGAATATTATATTTCCAAGACTGGCCGTGGCGGCGCCATGGGCAAAATTGGGCGCCTCAGTGCGTCCCCGATGGCGGCGCTGCCCAACAAGATGTTTACCAACATCGCGGCCACCCATCTCGATCAGATGGCGCGCCTTGAGCCACAGCTCAGCAGCGACACGATGATCATGCGGGTTACCGAGCGGGCACGAGATGCGGTGGATGGTTTTGTGCGCAGCCGGGTGGCAGTCGCCTAGCGCCTGCGGCGGACGAAACCCGTCAACGTCTTGATCTGACCTCTTCCCAGCACCACGATGATGGCGCCGTAGCTCAAGGCTGCGGCGCCTATTGTTGTGGCCAGGCGCAGGAGAGGTTCGGCGTTTGCCAGCTCGAGTTGCACCAACCAGCCGCAGATGCCCATGGCGATGGTGGCGAACACTGGGAGGGCGAAGGACCGAAGATAGGTCCAGGCCGAAATGTCGAGCATCCTGACCACCATGTAGAGGGTCGGAAGCCATAGCGTCAGGTTGAGGATGACGAGGGAATTGGTCAGCGCGACGACGCCCCAACCGGCAAATAGAAAGATGTAGAGGACCGTTACGGCCTGTTTGCCGAGGATGTAGTAGAACCACAGATTGGCATGGCCTTGGCTGCGGATCAGTGATGATTGCAGGATGCCGACGGCGGTGAGCAGACCGAGCACGCAGAAGGCCTGCACCACCGGCACGGCTGAAATCCAAGACTCTCCGAAGGCAAAGGGGATGAGATCGGGCGCTACCAGGGCA
>JAQGKG010000383.1 GCA_028290245.1 Devosia sp.
GTGCTGGTCGACGACGAGCCGCTGGTGCGAATGATTGCCGGCGAGCAGTTGGAAGAATTGGGTTATGTCGTGCTTGAGGCCAGTGACGGACCTACGGCCCTGCGTATCCTCAACAGCGACCAGGAAATCAATCTGCTGATTACCGACGTTGGCTTGCCGATGGGGATGAACGGACGGCAACTGGCGGATGCAGCGCGGGTCGGCCGGCCGGGGCTACAGGTACTGTTTATCACGGGCTATGCCGAAAATGCGGTTCTCAATCACGGCCATCTCGACCCCGGCATGCATGTCATGACCAAGCCGTTTCAGATGGAGAGTTTTGCGCGGCGGGTGAAGGACTTGATCGCGGCGGGCAAATGAAAAAGGCGCCTCACGGCGCCTTCAAGTCGTTTTTCCGGTAAGGCATTAGAACAGGTCGACGTCGCCGTGGCTTTGGTGGGCCGCGATGCCGGACAGCGATGGGACGCGGAGTTCGTCGAGCGTCAGGCTGGACCAGATTTCGTCATAGACGCTGTCTGGAGCTGAATGAGGCAGCAAGGCAAATTGGCGGACGGCAAGGGCCATATTGTGGCAGCGCTGCTCGATGCGGTCCTGACCCTGCAGGGCGGTCACGATCATCTGCACGGCTTCGCGAACGGTCGGGTCTTTGCTGAGATTTCTTTCGGCAAGGATTTGCAGCGCTTCCGTGATGCCTTCTAGCATCGAGGCCGTCTGGCGCGCTGTCTCATCGAGTTCTCTCGCGAGTTTTTGCAGTGACATTTGGTATAGAATCCCAGTCCCGATGGAATCATCCTATCTGACTATTTCTAAAGCTCTTCTTGCCGTTTCTAGAGCGAATAACGTCGTCGCGCATCGTGGTTAGCAATTGGCTAACGAGTTCTCCGCTACCATTAGGTTAGTGGCGCTTCAGAGTTCGAGACTATTGATGGGACTGCAGAATTCTCTACCGCCCGAGTTCGATCGCGGGGTGGTTACAACCGTGCATCAAGGCGACTGCCACGTTTCCAACGAGAGCGACCTGACTTATTCGACAGTCCTTGGATCATGCGTCTCGGCCTGCGTCCGCGACCGCGTGGCCAATGTAGGCGGGATGAACCATTTCCTACTCGCCGAACAGTCGGGTTCCGCCAAGGATCGCTATGGCGCTTCGGCGCGCTATGGCGCCTTTGCCATGGAGCAGTTGATCAACAAGGTGCTGACCAAGGGCACTGGCAAGAAGGCCAACCTCGAGATAAAGGTGTTCGGCGGCGGCAAGATTAACTCGGCGCTGGACGACGTCGGCCTCAAGAATATCGAGTTCGTGCGCCAGTTCCTGGCTGATGAAGGCTATATTGCCACCAGCGAAGACCTGGGTGGCAATTATGCGCGGCGCGTGCTGTTCAAGCCGCATTCCGGGCGTGCCTTCGTCAAGCGCCTCGACAGCGACGTAGGTGCCAATGTTGCCCGCGACGAAGCCGCATTTGCCAAGCGCCGTGTGATAATACCGGTAGCCGTGGACGACATCGAACTATTTTAGATTTTGCTGATTGTGCCAGATGGGGAATGTTGTTCACTATTCTGCAACAAGGCTTATCAAAGTCTTACACAACGCCAGTCCTTTATAGGTTTGGTTAACCATTGTCGGGCAATGCTCCGGCTATGTTGAACTCTTTCCTGCTGATTTGCGGATCAGGCGCTTAATGCCCAATCTGCGGCTGGCGTTGATCGCTGCTATTCCCTGGCTTGGCGCCGTTGCGCTAGCGGCTGGGTTGTTGCCCGCCTTGGGCTCGGGCGTAGTCTGGCTGGCGAGCGTTGCCGCGCTGATGATGATCGCGCTCTCCGTTTTGTTGGCGCTGGCAATCCGACGCAGCCGGCTGGATGGCGAAATGCTGGCCGCGCTGGCTTTGGCTGCCGGGTTGAGCGAGCGGGCTGGGGAAGTGCTGACCATCGACAGCATTATCGTCCGGCTCGGAAAGCGGCTGGAAAAGGCGCATCTGTTCAAAAGCACTATCGCCAGCCTGCACCATCCGGCGCTGCTGGTGGATGGGCAGGGCAGCATTTTGGCCGTGAGCCGGGGGGCGACGATGCTGGCCAAGGGCGCGGTCGAAGGCGCGACGCTCGATGCATTGTTTGGCGCCGGTTATCTCAACAGCGGCGGCGGCGCGGCCAAGGAAACCATGGTGACGCTGGGCGGGTCCCGCTTCGCCGCAAAGCGCCAAGACGTGATGCAAGACCGTTATCTGCTCGAACTGGTGCCGACGGGACTCTATATCGAGGATGATGATCTCGACGCTTTTGCCGCGGCGCTGGCTGGTGGGCAAACCGGTTTTCGCTTTGAGACAAGGCTAGCAGCGACGCGTCCGGTGCTGGCGGCGCTCAACAAGGGCATGGCGTCGATCGATCAAGGGCTGCGCCAGCTTGAAGGTATGGCGGCGGGCGATGGCGATTTGCCAGATGCGCTGGATGGGCCGTTGGGCGCGCTGGCGGTGCGGCTCGATGATTTTACCCGCGCCATGGCCGAACGTCTCGAAGACGAGCGCGATCTGCGCAGCAGTCTCGAGCAGCGGTTGGGCAAGGTCGGGCAGTTGCTCGACAATTTCGAGCGGCGGGCGGCGCATTTCGGGTCGCAGAGCGATGCCAATCGCGACGACGCGGGGATGACCGGCAAGGCGCTGGCGGATGGCAACGGACGACTGCGCCATGCTCAGGTGATCGGACGCGCGGCGCAGGACCTAGCGGGGGAGTTGGACCTGGCGGCGCGACGCACGCATGCGCTGGTGGACGAAATCGACCGGATGACCCGGGAAATCGACCAGATGGTGCAGGCCATCGAGGATGTTTCGTTCCGCACCAATCTGTTGGCGCTGAATGCGGCAGTGGAAGCAGCGCGGGCCGGTGAGAAGGGGGCGGGTTTTGCCGTCGTCGCCGATGAAGTGCGCCAACTGGCACAACTGACCAACCGGTCGGCCAAGGATATTCGAGCGGTGGTCAAGCGCGGACGGGCACAATCCGAGACCGGAATAGTGGAAGCGATGACCCTGCAAAAAATGATTGCCGGTCTCGACAGTCATTTACGCAATCTAAGCAATGAAACCGATACTATTGCTTTGACACTGGACGAAGGTGAAGTGGCGCTGCGGCGTCTCACCGGGCGGATGGCGTCGTTCGGCGATGCAGTGGAGCGCAAACCAGCTCCCCTGACCAAGCGAGCGGTGGCCTGATTCCCTGACCTTCGGAGCAGTTGGGTATTGGGGTGCATCGTATGGAACAGGGAGAAATCTCCCTTAGCGACCGCGAGTTTACGCGGATCAAGAGCCGGGTCTACACTGTAGCCGGCATCTCGCTGAGCGATGCAAAACGAACATTGGTGATTTCGCGTCTGAGCAAGATCGTGCGGGCCTTAGGCCTGCCGGGCTTTGACGCCTACGTCGACTATTTGGAGCGCGGCGGCAGCGCCAGCGACGGGCAGGACTTCGTCAATGCGCTGACCACCAATCTGACGCGCTTTTATCGCGAGGATCATCATTTCGAGCATCTGCGCAGCCATGTCGGTGCGCTGATGGTTGAAAAGCCGCGCGGCACCCGCCTGCGCATCTGGTCGGCCGGCTGCTCGACGGGGCAGGAGCCCTATACGATCGGCATGGACCTGCTGGCGGCATTTCCGGAACTCAAGCGTTGGGACTTCAAGATCCTGGCGACCGATATCGATACGGCGGTGATCGCCAAGGCTTCGGCCGGCGTATATCCGGAAAACGAACTTA
>JAQGKG010000443.1 GCA_028290245.1 Devosia sp.
TGCACCACGTCGGGATCGATCGAGGTGATGGTATTGGGATCAAGCGTGACGGTGACCAGGCGGTCCGTATCGGTGGGTTTGGCCTGGCTTTCCATCGTGATGCTCAACGGTTGAGCCTTATCGATACGGAGCGACCATGGCCGTCGAGACCTTCGACTTCCGCCAGCGTGATCGCCGCCGAACTGAGCGCCGCCAGCGACGACGGATCGCAGCCGAGGATCGAGGTACGCTTCATGAAGTCGAGCACGCCAAGCCCCGAGGTGAAGCGGGCGGTGCCGGCGGTGGGCAGCACGTGGTTAGAGCCGCCGACATAGTCGCCAATGGCCTCGGGGGTGTGGTGGCCGAGGAAGATTGCGCCGGCATGACGGATCGAGACGAGGATCGACTGGGGATCATCCAGCGCCAGTTCGATATGTTCGGAAGCGATGCGGTTGGCCAGCACCACGGCTTCGGCCAGCGAGGCGACGGTGATGATGGCGCTGTGTTCTTCCCAGCCTTCGCGGGCATGGGCCGGATTGGGCAGCGTATCGATCTGGCGGGTGACTTCAGCAGCGACAGCGTCAGCCAAGCCCTTCTCAGTGGTAACGAGAATGGAGCGCGCTCCTGCCCCGTGCTCGGCTTGGGCGATCAGGTCTGCGGCGACCCAGGCCGGATTGGCCGAGCCATCGGCGATGACCAGCACTTCGGATGGGCCCGCGATCATGTCGATGCCGACCTTGCCGAACACCTGGCGCTTGGCCGCGGCGACAAAGGCATTGCCGGGGCCCACCACCTTGTCGACCGGGGCGATGGTTGGCGTACCATAGGCGAGGGCTGCAATCGCCTGTGCACCGCCGACGCGATAGATCTCGGTGACGCCGGCAATTTTGGCCGCCAGCAGGATCGGCGCAGCGATTTGGCCATCGGGGGTCGGGACCACCATGGCGATGCGCGACACGCCTGCTACCTTGGCGGGCACGGCGTTCATCAGCACCGAAGACGGGTAATTGGCGAGGCCGCCCGGCACGTAGATGCCAACGGCATCGACCGGCGTCCAGACCGTGCCCAGCGTCACGCCAAGGTGGTCGGTATAAATGTGGTTTTCCGGCTTCTGCTTTTCGTGATGCGCCTTGATGCGATCATGCGCTGTCTGCAGCGCGGCTAGCACTTCGGGAGTGACGCTGGCTGCCGCCGCATCGATCTCTGCTTCACTGATGCGCAGGTCTGCCGCCGAGGCAAAATGTGTGCGGTCGAACTTGTTGGTCAGCTCCAGCACCGCCACGTCGCCACGCTTGCGCACATCGGCGATAATGCCGGCGACGATGTCGCTGACATCCTGGCTGGATTCGCGCTTGCCATCGAGCAACTGCTGGAAAAGCGGCTCGAAGTCAGTGTCAGCGCTGTCGATGCGGAGCGTCATGCGAAATCCTTAGTCGAGAGAGTGGGCAGGCTTGGCGCTGGCGGCCCAGGCGGCGCCAAGATCGGAAAGGCGCGCTTCGAGGCATTCTACGCCGAGGCGCACAGTGCCACCGCCGGCAAAGCTCAGTTCGATAATGCCTGCCGGGCCATCGACGGTGTGGAAGCTGATGGCGAGGAGGTTCAGCACGCCTTCGGGCGCAGCGGGATCAAAGCCATTGGTTGCGACGGACTGGACGCCATCGAAATGCAGCGCGGCGCGCTTGCGCAGGCCCTTGTCGCGACGGCCCTGCCCCGATTCCCAATCGAAACGGTTCATCAGCAGCGCGAACCGGTGATCGGCGCGGGCATAGCCCATGTCGGCGACGCGGACGACGGCGTCCTGCACGTGGGCGGAGAGGACTTCGAGGTCTTCGGAATCAAGCGCAATCAGCTTGAGGTCGGTCATGATGTGGTCGGCCCCTGAGTGGACGTTAAAGCGCTCATCTGGTCACGTTCCTTCCGATCTACAAGTTTGAGCGCCAGCGGGCAATGTGGGTGCGCGGAAAAGACGTTATCCAAGCGCCATCCGGCCGAATTTCCAGCACTGCTGGAACGGATTGAGATTCAAACCGGTTGGCGCGCCTGATGGCACCACGACATGACATGATCGGCACCGCTGGCTGGAGCGTCCCACGCGCTGCTGCCGAGTTTCCCGAGGAGGGCAGCGCGCTGGAGCGCTATTCGGCAGTGTTTTCGGCCGTAGAAGTCAACAGCAGCTTTTACCGGCGGCATCGCCCGGCAACATGGAAACGCTGGCACGATGCGGTGCCGGACGATTTCAAATTCTCGGTCAAGGTACCGCAGATCATCACGCATGACCGGCGTCTCCGCCAGCCGGAAGACGAGCTTGGGATATTTTTCGAGGATGTCGCTCCGCTGGGAGCCAAGCTCGGCGCCGTGCTTATTCAACTGCCGCCAAAGCTGGAATTCGATTTGGCCAGCGCGCAGGCGTTTCTGGCAGCATTTCGGGCAGTGAGTGCCGTGCCCGCCTATATCGAACCGCGGCATCTAACCTGGGCCGAGCCAGCCGTGAGCGAGCTATTGCGTGCGTACGCGATAGGTCGCGTCTATGCCGATCCGCAGGAGCGACACCTGCAAGCGCTTGCGGCAGACCCATTGTGTTATCTGCGGCTGCATGGCTCGCCGAAGGTGTATTACTCGGCTTATTCCAAGCCGGAGCTTGAGCGTTACGCTAGCTTGCTAAAAGCCGCCACCACGCCCGCATGGTGCATTTTCGACAACACAGCTTCAGGCGCCGCCATCGGCGACGCCCTTCAAATGCTCGGTATGACTAGAGACCGCTAACCCGCCAAACGTTCGATCTCCGCGCCACAGGCGCTGAGCTTTTCTTCCAGCCGTTCGAAGCCACGATCCAAGTGATAGATGCGGTTCACCACCGTTTCGCCCTTGGCGGCGAGGCCGGCGATGACCAGCGACACCGAGGCGCGCAAGTCGGTTGCCATCACCTGGGCACCGCGGAGCTGGGACTTGCCGCGAATAGTGGCGAGTTGACCATCGACCGTAATATCGGCGCCGAAGCGGGCGAGCTCGGCCACATGCATGTAGCGGTTTTCGAAAATCGTCTCGCGAATATGGCTGGTGCCGGATGACATGGTCATCAGCGCCATGAACTGGGCCTGCAGGTCGGTCGGAAAGCCGGGGAACGGATCGGTCTCGGCATCGACAGCAGTAATGCCCTGGCCATTGCGTTGCACGCGGAGGCCATTAGCTTCAACGGTCAGATTGACGCCAGTGCGGCCGAGAATATCCAGCGCCGACTGCAAGTGTTCGGGCCGAGCGCCCTTGAGCAGCACATTGCCGCCAGTCATCGCCGCAGCCATGGCAAACGTGCCGGTTTCGATACGATCCGGAATTACGTCCACAGTCGCGCCGTGCAGCTTGTCGACGCCTTCAATGGTCAGTGTGCGCGTGCCGATGCCAGTGATATTCGCACCCATGGCAACGAGGCATTCGGCGACATTGGTGATCTCGGGTTCCTGGGCGGCATTTTCCAAAATGGTCGTGCCACGCGCCAAAGTCGCCGCCATCAACAGCGTATGCGTCGCGCCGACCAACACTTT
>JAQGKG010000446.1 GCA_028290245.1 Devosia sp.
GTCTTGCGACGCTTCCCGGCAAGTTATCAACAGGGAAGATCGACATGTTCTATTCAGACGGCAAACTTCAATATCCGGTCCGCGTCGATACGCCAGATCCGCTATTTGCACGCGCGTTGCAGCAGGCCATTGGCGGCGTCGAAGGCGAAATACGCGTCTGTATGCAGTATTTCTTCCAGGCTATGGGCGCTCGCGGCAACCCCAAGTTCCGCGACCTGCTGCTCAATACGGCAACCGAAGAACTCGGGCATATCGAAATGCTCGCCACCGCAGTCGCTATGAACCTCGAAGGAGCGCCGGTTGGTCTGCAGGACGAGATTGCAGCCGACCCGGTGGCCAGTTCGATCCTGGGGGGCACTAACCTCAAGAACTTCCTTTCCGCCGGTATGTCGGCCATGCCGGTTGACTCCGACGGCGTCCCTTTCGACATGTCTCATGTCTACGCCAGCGGCAATATTGCGGCTGACATGACCGCCAATATTGCCGCCGAATCCACAGGCCGGGTGCTCGCCGTCAGGCTCTACAACATGACTGTCGATCCCGGCATGAAGGACATGCTGCAGTTCTTGATCGCACGCGACACCATGCACCAGAACCAGTGGATGGCGGCGCTTGAAGAACTGGGCGGCCCGACTGGAGCATTCCCCATTCCCAACAGCCACCCGCAGGCCGAAGAAAAGCAGGAATACAGCTACGCCTTCTTCAGCCACCTGCTAAACGGTCAGCCTCCTGTCGGTCGGTGGACCGAAGGAACGTCCCCCGACGGCAAGGGCGAGTTCAGCATCGTCAACAGCGAACCGATGGGCGAGAAGCCAGTGCTAAATCCAGCGCGGCCACGTGGCGGTGCGCAGTCTGAACAGCTCAAAATGTAAACGACAAGTGCGGACGGAACGGAACGCCGTTCCGTCCGGCATGATCGGCTCGGCTGTTCACGGCTGAATTCGGCACCCGCAGACAAGTCGCAGGCGTCGCGCTTCATTGATCTCGCCGATCGTGATGGACCGCGCACGCGGCCTACGCGTTCTTCCATCAGAAGAAGAGGAGAGTGAGATGCCTAAACTTGAACAAGCTGGCGTCGGCCAACCGAACGACGTCGATCAGCCAGAGCAGACACAGCAGCAAACATCTGGACAGAAAAGCCGGGCCAAGCCGAAGCCCAAGGATGACAAGGATCTGCCGGGGGCAGACGGGCCGCTGTCCGCTGGCGCCAACGAAGATACCTATGATTAGGAGGCGATCATGACGCAACAGCCTTTAATCCCTGCCGTGGATGATGAGGATCCAAACCAGCGCACGACCGAGGGCGGCAAGGATCCTCATCCAATTCGTCGAAAGCAGGATCAGGACGTCAGCACCAGAGATGACTTGCCGGGCGATGCCGTTCAGCCTGGGTTAAATGAGGCAACCGACGATCCGAACTGACGCAGGCGGTTCGGGTGTGCCGGACGACCTTTTCAAAGCAATGGCGGTGCCGCCCGCGACCGAGTATTGCGGGCGGAAGCGTGATGAGACGTGTGCGGCTTGGTTATCGTTGCCTATGCAAGGCCGCCACCAGTGCATCGATGTCCGTTGGTTTGCCTACCGCGGGGACGTGGGCGAATTTGGCAGGAATGTCTTTCTCGACATACCCGGTGCAGAACACCACCGCCAGGCCACGGTCCAACATACCTTGCACTGCTGAAAACACCGGCCCGTCCAATAAGCTAACGTCAGTGACGACTGCGTTGGCGTTAAAATCCGGCCGATCCAGCTCTGCCAGCAAGCCCTTCAGTGTCGGCACGATTCCTGTGACTTCAATTCCGCGCAACTCAAGTTCACTGACCAGGTCTGCGGCCAGCAGGTATTCATCCTCGCAAATGAGGACCCGTAGGTCACTTGGATTGCTCGTCATAATCAAGGTCTAGCAGGAGTTAGCTTGACCTAAGCTAACATGGGTTAGATGAGCCATGACTAGTACGCAGCATCGACAAGCTGAAGGAGCAAGCCAGGTATGTCGCCACCTTCGACGGGTTTGCTGACAAGTGCTGCATACCCCAGATCACTCGCGATGTCTTTTTGCGAGTGCCCGGTCAGGAATGCGAATGGAATTTTTCTGTCGCGCAACTGAATGGCAACTGCTGCGCTCGTCTCATTGGCAAGTTGATAATCAAGCAGTGCAACTTGGACTTCGGCCGTATCTATCAGGCGGATCGCTGCTGCGCCCGTCGCCGCCGGACCAACGACGACGTGACCGGCACGCCGGATGATCGAGACATAGTCGCTGGCTATCAGCCACTCATCCTCAACAATCAAAACACTGAGTGATTTTGGCATGATTAGCTCCGTAGCGGCAGGCTGATGGACACCTTGAGGCCATCGGGGTCGAACTGGGTTTGAACGGTTCCTCCGTGTCGATAGGTTATCTCGCCATCGAGCAGCGCCAAGCCAAATCCGGAGCTTTTAGGTGGCACCACCGCAGGACCATCCCTCTCCTGCCATTCAAGGTGTAGATCGGTGTTCTTCGTTTCCCACTGCAGGCGGACCTTGCCCTTTGGCCCTGAAAGTGCGCCGTATTTCGCAGCGTTCGTCGCCAGCTCATGGATGACCATGCTCAGAGACAGCGCCATCTGCGTTTCGAGCTTGATGCCGGGGCCATCGAATTCGAACCGCTCGATACCGAATGGCGTGAGCTCGTCACGCGCTATTTCGCCGATATCGACCTGCGTCCAGTTTACCCGCGACAAGGCACCATAGGCCCGCGCCATGGCGCGCAATCGCCCTAGCAGAGCCTCGTGAGCGGGATGGGCGGGCGCCGCCTCCAGCGTGCTGTTGGCTATGCTGATCACCACCGCGAGCATGTTCTTGACGCGGTGATTGAGCTCGGAGATCAACACCTGCTGGTGCTCTTCAGCCTCGGCAAGCCGGGTGACGTCGATTAGCGAAACAACGACGCCCTGGATGGTCTTGGCCTCTTCGCGATACGGCATGAGCCGGGCCAGATAATACCGTCGCTCATCATCGCGTGGCAGTTGGTGTTCGATCACTTTGCCGCTGTCGAACACCCTGTCGATATGCGTTTTGAGGTCGGGATAGTCGAGCCGGTTCGACAGATCGGTCAGCGGCCGACCGATGTCGGAGATGCGGAGATTGAAAAACGTGGACGCTGCCGGCGTGAAATTGCGAATGACCAGTTTGCGGTCGAGAAAAACCGTGGCGATCTCCGCACTTTCGAACAGATTGTGCAGGTCGTTATTGGCACGGTCGAGCTCTTCCACCTTGGCGATCAGCTCGGCATTGATGGTGTTGAGCTCTTCATTGAGAGACTGCATCTCCTCCTTGGAGGCTTCTAGCTCCTCGTTGGTGGATTGCGCTTCTTCGTTGACCGAGACCAGTTCCTCGTTGGAGGATTTCAGCTCTTCGACGGCGGTTTCGTATTCTTCGATGGTCGACTGAAGGCGCTCGCGCGTTTCGCGCATTTCGCGGTCGATATCCTCAAGACCTTCCACGCTCTGGGACGAGCGTTCGACGCCTGAGGGCGCGCGTGGCGGTCCGCTCGGCTCAAACAGCACGATATAAAGCGTCTCCCCGTTGCCGCGGTCGGGCATCGGCTCGGCAGTGATGGTCACCATCTGGACGCGCCCGTCATCGTCATCGAGCGGCACATTTTCCTTGGTGACCGTGCCTTGGACACTGGCCACTTCGCGCAACGTAGCGCGGAGTTCGAGCCGCAATCCCCGGCGCGCCATCGTTAGCAATTGCCGCGTCGGCGCGCCCTGAGACGGCTCGAGAAAACGGCCGGTCCGTGCCGAATAGTAAACGACATCGCCCTCGCTATTGACCACAACATGCGCAGGGGAAAAGCGGTCCATGACTAGAGCCTCCACCGCTTGTCGCAATGGAAATTGGGTCTGAGGGAGACGGTCCCGACGATCGTGACCGAATGCCGGCAGGCGATGGTCTCCCACAAGGTTAGGCAGCCGGGGCGGGGCGGCGTGCTCCCGAGCCTGGAAGATGCGCTGCTTCTTGTCGACCATGGCAAACAGGTCGCCATGCTGACCTATCCCTTCGGAGGTACCAAGGAACAGATAGCCGTTCGGCCGCAACGAGTAGTGGAAGGTCGGGATCACCCGGTTCTGGATGTCGGGCCCGAGATAGATCAGCAGGTTGCGGCAAGACACCATGTCCATGCGCGAGAAGGGCGGGTCACGGAAGACACTGTGCGGCGAAAAAATGCAGAGCTCGCGAACATCGCTGTTCAACACATAGACGGCTCCATCGTGATGGAAGAAGCGCTCCTTGCGTTCGGTAGACAGTCCTTCGAGCAGTGGCTCCGGATAGCGGGCCAGTCGCGCAACCGACAGCGCAGCTTCATCAATATCGGTTGCGAATATCTGGACGCGAGGAGGCGCCGACATCTTCGACATCCGTTCGCGCATCAGGATGCCGATCGAATAGACTTCCTCGCCAGTCGCGCACCCCGGAACCCAGATCCTTATCGTGTCATTCGGCCCGCGTCCCTCAAACAAGCGCGGAATGATGTGTTCTTCGAGCAGTGCGAACGCCTCGGCATCACGAAAGAAGTTGGTGACACCGATAAGCAGGTCCCTAAACAGGCTTGTCACCTCGGCCGGTTCCCGCTTGAGTAGTTCGATATAGCTCTCGATCGATTGAGATTGCTGCACCTGCATTCGGCGACGCACGCGACGGAGGAAAGTCTTGGTCTTGTAGCCTGAGAAGTCATGCCCTGAGCGCGCCCGCAACAGCGCATAAATTTCGGCTCTTGCCCGCTGCAAGACCGTGTCTTCCTCACTGCCATCAGCGTGCGTCAGTTCGTCGAAGGTAAATGTTCCGTCCATGAATTCTTTAAGTCGCGCGCCCATTTCCTCGGCCGTGGACTGGATATCGACAATGCCCGTGCTGATGGCGCTGTTGGGCATGCTTGGATTGCTTGGCCCATAAGCATCGCTGATCTGGGCCAGGACGAGCCCTCCGTGCTCCTTGATTGCCTTGCCGCCGAGCGTGCCATCGCCATCGCCGCCCGACAGAATGACGCCGACGGCAAGTTCCCCACGGTCCTCGGCCAGTGAAGCGAAGAATATATCAACTGGCTTGCGCTCACGGCCCACCAAGTGTGGCTCGCGGATGCGCAGCACGCCAGCTTCAATGGTTATGATTGCATTCTGCGGCATTACGTAGACGGTATTGACGACTACTTCCGTGTCCTGCTCGGCAATAAGCACCGGCATGCTGGTGTAGCGCCCAATGACCTCATGCAGCAGGCTTTCGCGATCCGGGCTTAGATGGGTGACCACCACGAATGCCATGCCGGTGTCTGGCGCGACACCCTTGAAAAACCCCTCCATTGCAGGCACTCCGCCCGCAGAGGCACCAATGCCGACGATTGGAAACAGGGGTTCGGTCATAGGAAGCCTTTGGTGTTGCAGTTACCAACCGAACAAACTTGGTGACCAGTAAAGGCCGCACCGAACGCCTCGGAAATATCACAGTTTGCCGAAGCCAGGCACCTCAGACTTATAGCAAGCGTCGAGCCCCCGCTAGCGTTGTCGCTGGCGCCTGGAGGGGAAGAACCTTCAGCACAAACGGAACGCGTGACAAGCTGCGCAGCCGCGATCTGCATCCTTCCTGCCGTTCTATCAGGCTAACCTAAATTAGTGCTTTCGAGGGCAGGGCACCGATTGGGTGCTCGGCAGTTTAAGTGGTGTCGGTCCCTTTCAAGCTTGGTGTGCCCAAGCGGCCCGGCGCGGCGTTCACAGCGCCAGAGTGGCCAGGGGCAGTTTCGTGACGCTTCCGCTTCTGGCCAATCTCCCCACTCCAAGGAGCTCGCAATGACCTCAACTGAATTCCGCGTTATCGATCTTGGGTCGGGTGCAGAAGGCAAGGAGGAAACCATTTTGTCGCGCTCTCCCGAAGAGGCAGCCCGCCGGATGTTGGGAGAGGCCGTCGTTCGTAGCGGCGCTCGGCGCGATTTGAGAGCAAAGGTCTATTGGCAGTATCCAGGCCAGCCACTGTCCATGGTGAGGCTGTATTCAAAGGTTGAGAACAGCGTCGTGTGAAGGCAGGTATCCACTGCAGGCAGCTATGCCAACGGGCTAACTAGTCGGAGGGGTATCATTCGGGGTCTTGGTGGCCAGCCATGTCTCAAGTTCCTGCTGGATATTGAGAATGCTGGCTTTAACCTCCGAGTGCTCCGGCTCTGGGTGCTGGGCCAGCCACTGTTCGCATCCAAACAGCATGGTCGAAACCGTGGCGCTGGAAGTCGAGTCCAGATCGACATATTTGCGCCAGTGCAGGATGGCTCCAGAGTGATCCACTATCCACCTGTATGCAGCTTGGTTTGCATCAAGTCTGCCTCAGCACGCAGGCTGCGACCAGCAACATGGGTTATGCCAACGAGCGATCCCGCCGCCCTGCTCTATGAAGATGTCGGCTCTATCGCTGCCTCGATGACCGCCATGCGAACCGTGTCAGCGTTGTGTCCCTGCACCGCCGCTAGGCACGCGTCGCGCGGGCATTGCCCCGGATGCACCTCGTCCAGCACTCTAGTCACTCCTGAGTATATTTGCCTCTCTCGCCGCTACGACGAAAAGCTTTCTACAAAGAGCGATATCCTTGTTCGCCAACGCGGCCACGCAGGCGCGGTAAGCTCCGCGACGCGGTGACGGCCAACTTTCCAATAGAAGCCGGCCAGCCTGCGGGGAGTTGGTCACGAGATGGGCAACATTGCCCATCTCAACCACCACCGGTTTGCTCCAGAAAAACGGGTTTAACGCATGTGCCGCAATAACACCGGTTTATTCCAGACGATGCCGGCTGTGGTGCCGCTTCATCGCAGCAGCAGCAGCGAGCGTGGGGCCATCTTGATGGCTTCTCCGCCCTTGACGGTGCGCTCGGAGTATTCCGGGGACGCCGTGTCGATCTCCACGGTCCACGATCCCTCATCGGCGCGTGCTGGGACGACGAAATCCACCTCGCCATCATGCGGGTTGAACAGCACCACCAGTTCCCACCAGATGCCGTCCTGATCCTTGAGATCGTCGCGGGACAATCGAAGGCCAAGCGTCGTCGCGCCGCCATCGAGCCAGTGTTCGGCCTGCTGCTCGCCGCCACCCGGATTGTACCAGGTGACGCTCATCATATCGCGCCAGTTGTCGCGGTGAACCAGTGGCTGGGTATTGCGGATAGCCACCAGCTTGCGGACGAACTCGGTCAGCGCCTTGGCATTATCGTTGAAGTCCCAGCTGATCCAGCTGATCTCGCTGTCCTGGGCATACCCGTTGTTATTGCCGCCCTGCGTCCGGCTGAACTCGTCGCCGGCCAGCAGCATCGGCGTGCCGTGCGATAGGAACAATGTAGCCAGGAAATTGCGCTTCTGGCGTTCGCGGGTAGCTACGATGTCCTCATCGTCGGTCTCGCCTTCCGCGCCATAGTTGTAGCTGCGGTTGTCGTTGTGGCCGTCGTTATTGTCCTCGCCATTGGCCTCGTTGTGCTTCTCGTTGTAGGAGACGACGTCGTGCAGCGTGAAACCGTCGTGGGCGGTGAGGAAATTGACGCCCGCCCACCGCCGCCGGCCGCGATGATCGTAGACGTCGCCCGAGCCGGTGAAACGCGCAGCAAAATCCTGCGCCGTATCGTCGGTGTTCTTCCAATAGTCGCGCACGGTGTCGCGATACTTGTCGTTCCATTCGGCCCACCCGGGGGGGAAGCCGCCGACCTGATAACCGCCGGGACCAATGTCCCAAGGCTCGCCGACAAGCTTGACCTTGGCAAGCGAAGGATCCTGGCCCACCGCGTCAAAGAAGCCGCCGCGCTGATCGAAGCCTTCCGGCTCGCGGCCGAGAATGGTGCCGAGATCGAAGCGGAAACCGTCGACATGCATGTCTTCCGACCAGTAGCGCAGGCTGTCCGTGACCATCTGCATGACACGCGGATGGCTAGTATTGACCGTGTTGCCGGTGCCGGTGTCGTTGATGTAGTAGCGCGGGTCGCCGGGCATGGTGCGGTAGTAGGAGAAGTTGTCGATGCCCTTCCAGGACAGTGTCGGCCCCATCTCGTTGCCCTCGGCGGTGTGGTTGTAGACCACGTCCAAGATGACTTCGAGCCCCGCATCGTGAAACGCGCGGATGGTGTTGCGCAAGCCGTTGATGCCGTTCGGACCATAGTAGCGGCTGGCGGGCGCAAAGAAGCCTAAGGTGTTATAACCCCAGTAGTTTCGCAGACCCTTCTGCAGCAGGAAATCGTCATCGGGAAAGGCGTGGATCGGCAGCAGTTCGACCGAGGTCACGCCGGTGGACTTGATGTAGTCGACCACCTCGCGCTGCGCCAAACCCTCGAATGTGCCGCGCAGTTCCTCGGGCACCGCCGGATGTAGCTGCGTGAAACCTTTGACGTGGGTTTCGTAGAAAATGGTCTTGGCCCAATTCAGATTCGGCTTGGTATCGCCGGACCAGTCATAAGCGCGCGGATCGACCACCCGCGCCTTGGGCGTGACTGAGGCGCTGTCCTCTTCGTTGAACGACAGGTCCTTCTCCTCGGCGTCGGCATTGTAGCCGAAGTGGGCAGGGGACCATTGCACGTCGCCCACCAATTCCCGGGCGTAGGGGTCGAGTAACAGCTTGTTGGGATTAAAGCGATGGCCCTGTTCTGGCTCGAACGGGCCATGCACGCGGTATCCATACAGCGCGCCCGGCCCAACGTTGGGCAGGTAACCGTGCCAGATCTCGTTGGTATATTCGGGCAGGGTGATCCGTTCGATTTCTGCGCCGCTGGCTTCGTCGAAAAGGCACAGTTCTACCCGGCTGGCATAGGCAGAAAACAGCGCAAAGTTGGTCCCTTCGCCATCCCAGTTGGCGCCCAAAACCCTATAGTCGCCGGGGAGGATCGAACGGGAAGAGCTAGTGATGCTGGACATGGGCATTCCGTGTTGTTGCCCCGGTCAAACGGCTGCTAGCCCGGCACAGTTGCACCGTACATAAGATTAACAAGCGCCCCGCTTGATGCCGGGCACTTGCTCACTGCCGGATGGCACAACAACAAGTTGAACAGTTGAAGCTCCGGCAGGACGCCTGCTTTCGTCTCAGACGTTGCTCCACTGGCTGAGGAGCCTTCGTTTCCGCATCTTTTCGGTGAGGTGTCCTAAAAGCAGCGTCTTCACTGTGTCGGCCGCGGGACGTGGACCGACTGGCGCCATCAATACACGACCGCCGATGTTGGCGAATATTATGTTCCGTTCGACGAAGTAGCTCGTACTGTGCGGATGCCCTTGATGCTCCACCAGCACTTCCAAGACTTGTGACTGTCGTTCCATTCGGCGGCCTCCGATCTCGGCCAACATGGATCCCACAAAATATAACGTCAATTATACCAAGTTATTCACCAAAAATTAACCGGGGTGAGCTTTGCAGCCTCATAGGGGCGCGGCAGCAATGACTTGGCTTGTGGTGCGGCCCCGTCCTGCCTTCTTGGTAGCGCTGCGTATGCTTTGGGCGAACCACGGTATCGTCAACGAAAGTCCCTCGGCCAGCGCTAGCGTCGGTTCCCAGCCAAGCAATTCACGGGCCCGGCTTATATCAGGCCTCCGGCGTTGCGGATCATCGACCGGCAACGGCCGGTAGACGATCGGCGAAGCACTTCCCGTCATGGTGAGGACCATCTCAGCCAGTTCCCCGATTGAGAATTCGCCAGGATTGCCGATATTGACGGGAACGCCGGGATTAGGGTCGACATCCATAAGCGCCATCAGCCCGGTCACCAAGTCGCTGACATAGCAGAACGAGCGTGTCTGTTCGCCGCTGCCATAAATCGTGAGCGGCTCCCCACGCAGAGCCTGGACGATGAGGTTCGACACGATCCGCCCGTCATCGGGGCTCATGCGCGGCCCGTAGGTGTTGAAGATGCGAACGACGCGGGCATCAACACGGCCACCTCGCAGCATGTCAAAGCACAACGTCTCCGCAGCCCGCTTACCCTCGTCATAGCAGGCGCGTGGCCCGGTGCAATTCACGTGGCCCCAATAGTCCTCGCGCTGCGGATGCTGCTCGGGATCTCCATAGACTTCACTCGTCGACGCCTGCAGGAAACTTGCACCATGACGCTCGGCGAGGTGCAGCAGGTTGCCTGTGCCGACCACGCTGGTCATCATGGTGCGCACAGGATCGGCTTGATAACTGGGCGGAGAAGCGGGGCAAGCCAGGTTGTAGATCTGATTGATCGGCTCGTCGATTTCTAGCGGATTGCAGATATTTGCCTCAATCAGTCGGAAGTTCCGATTGTTGTCCAGCGGCCTCACATTGCTGCGTGATCCCGTCAGAAAATTGTCGACGCAAATGACTCGATGGCTCTTGGCAAGCAGTGCATCGCACAAATGCGAGCCGACAAAACCAGCGCCACCCGCTACGAGAATAGTCATGCTGCTATCCAAACTTGTCATGAGACTTCCCCCTTCATGCAGACGGACGGATTTGATCCCGTCCGCCGCCAAGCATCGTGAGCAGTTCTCCTGCTCGTGCTGTTGCAGTGTGTTCGGCAAGGACATGGCGGCGCGCTGCCGTCGCCATGGTGTTCCGCTGTGCCGGGGTAAGGTCATTCAAGGCAGCGATAACATCCTCGGGGCCTTGCGCCAGCACGATGCCGCCTGGCGGAAATTTCTCATCGAGCCCGGCCCAGACGTCGCTGATAATCGGCGTGCCGCACGCAGCCGCCTCGAACAGGCGGACGCTTGGCGACCAGCCTGCAGCGACCATGTCGGCCCTAGTGACATTCAGGGCGAACCGCTGCTGGTTATAGAAGGCGCGATGCTCGGATGGGGGTAAGTGTTCGATGCGATCGACATTGGCGGGCCAGTCTATTTCCGGTGGAAACTGGGACCCGGCCACCACGAAGCGCAGGTGTGGCAACTGCCGAGCAGGTTCGATCAACAGGCGCTCGAGCACAGGTTGCCGATCGGCGCTATAGGTGCCGAGATAACCCAGGTCCCAGCGATGAGCCTCTCCGGTGGGCCCGTACCGATCGGCATCAACTGAACAAAACAGAGGCAGTGCCAAGCGGGCGCCGAAGTCCTCCTCAAGTCGCGTTAGCACCGGTCCTCCCGAAAATGAAAAGTAGCTGTCAAAACTCGGAATTTGACGCTGGGCCAAGTATTCCTCGTCGCCACGTGTCAACTTCGCCAGCGTCACCGGCGTGTCGATGTCATAGAAGTGCAAGCTCTGCAGACTTAGCCCCCCGAGCGCATCAATGACTGCAACACCTTCCGGTACGTAAGACCCGACGATCACCGCGCCGGCCGTTGTGAGTTCCGGACTGAAACGCTCAACCAGTTCCTCGACACGGTGATAATATGCCAGCCTGCAAAAGTCCGGGTCGGGCAAGTCGCGATTATCCGCATACCAAGGCACGTCGCGCTCAAGAAACAGCACGCGTTGCCGGTGTGTCTGAAGTCCGCGGATCAGCGCCCGATACGTGGTGGCGTGCCCATTGCCCCAGGACGACGAAAGGGACAGTCCGATGATGACGATGTCATAGGGTTTGCTCATTCTGCGGCTTCCACTTGGCGCCGTGCGGCTGAGCGAAATACCCGGTCGGCCTCTTCTGCTCGGTGGGCATAAGTGTGTTCCTGCAAAACGCGTCGCATTGCAGCATCACCAATCTGGCGGGCCCGCTCCGGCGTCAGTTCTGCCAGAATCGCAGCGACGTCCTGACCGTCGCGTGCCACCAGGATTTCTTCCTCCGGCGCAAGGAACAGCGCGATCCCTTCCCAATAGTCGGTGATCAGGCAAGCACCGGCGCCAGCGGCCTCGAACACGCGCGTGGCTGGCGAAAAGCCTGTCGCGGCCATGCTCGACCGCGAGATGTTCAGCACGGCCTTGGGTGAGACGTTGAAGGCGTTGTGTTCAGCAGTGCCGACATGACCCAGATAGGCAATGTTTGATGCCATTGGCTTGTCGGCCCAGCCGGAACCGCCGAGGATAAAACGTTGCGCAGGCATGCGCGACGCGGGCTGTAGGAAAAACTCCTCGACCCGAGCCTCGCGATCCGGCAGGCGATTGCCAAGAAAGCCCAGATCGCCGCTGAAGCGGGCCTCGCGCTCGACCGGATGATGCGTCTGTGGATCGAGCGCATTGTAAATCGGCACGCAATCGTAAGCGCCCATGGCGCGATAGGCCGATACCACGGGATCGCCCCCACCATAGGTCAGCACAATATCGATCGAGCTCAAAGCACGCCGCAGCGGATGATCAGATCTGGCTTGCAGCTCGCCCAGTGTCGCCGGGGCGTCGACGTCCCAAAAGATGCGAAGAGCGCCAGGGTTTGCAGCGCGCAACACCTCGTCGAGCAGCCGGTCATCCTCGTAACCTACGCCACTGGCCTTGATCACGATGTCCGCGTATCGGGCCTGCGCTGCGACCTGCTTGAGCGCCTCTACAGTGCCATCATAAACGACTACCTTGCACCAGTCTGGCGGATCGATATCGCGGTTTTTCTGCCGATCGTAGACGTCGGGCTCGTAGAAGGTGATTTCATACCCCTTCTCGCTGAGCGCGCGGAGCACGCCCCGGTAATAGGTGGCGGCGCCATTCCAGTATGCCGACAGGATGCTCGATCCATAGAACTCGATTTTCAAGGCACGACCTCCAAGGCATTGAGTTGTTTGGTCACCTGGGCACTGCCGACCTGAATGAGGATGGCAAACAACTCATCCACACGGTGCCGGCAGGTGTGACGCGCGCGAATTGTCTCGAGGCCGTTGGCCGCGAGTTCGCGCCCGACGGCGGGCTCCGCGATAACGTCCTGCAAGAGGCCTTGCATCTGCTTGCCGGTCTTTGCGAACAGGAAATCCTTGCCGGGGCGGAACAGCCCTTCGGCATCCTCCCAAGGCGCTGAGAGTAGGGGGATGCCCCCGGCCAGCGCTTCAAAAACTCTGATTGTCGGAATGCCCGGTAGCGACTGGACATAAGGCCGCCGCGGGATGTGCAGCGTCACCCTGTGCCGTGCAAAGGCAGCCGGCGCGTCGGCGTTAGCTATCCAGCCTCCATACTTGAGGCCTGCTCGCCTCACCGCAGCGATAGCCTGCTCGGGGTAGCGAACCCCACGCACTGTGCCTTCCAGGCCAAGCGCTTCGGCGGGACGGATCAGGAATTCGTCGATCTCGGCAGTGCGCTCGTCGTCGCCCCAGTTGCCGATCCAGATTAGCTCCCGATCTCGGATAATCTCGGGCATCGGGCGAAACAGGATGTCATCGGCGGCCTCGTGCCAGGTGAAGACCAGCTTGCCCCAGCCTGCATCGAGATAGCGTTGCCGCAGCGTCTCGCCAAAAGCAAGGATGCCGTCATAGTCGCGTAACATCAGTGAAGCGATATCCTGCTTCGCCGAAACGGCGCGGTGATGCGTGTCATGGAACAGTAGCGTGAAGGGTGCTGCCCTCTGGCGAATACGCCCTAGCTGCTCCACCAGCTTCGGGTCTGTCCATTCGTGCACGACGACCACATCAGCGTCGCTAACTGCCGCGGCGTGGTCGAAGTCCTTCCCGTAGCTTTGCGAGTGCAGTTCGGGAAAGTCGGTCGCAAAGCGTTTGATGGCGGCAATACCTTCGTTCTCGATCAGGTTCTGCCGGCTCCAGGAATCCGCCGGTTCCAGCGCGAGAACGGAGTGACCGCGTCGGACCAAATCCCGCATAACGCCACGCAGGAAATGAGCGTTGCCGTGGTTCCAGTCTGACACCAGTGAGTGGGTGTAGAAGATAAAGCGCATCGATCACGCCTCCTGCATGGCGGCGGGTTGCAGCATCTGGTCATAGACCGAGCGCATGGCAGTCGCCTGCGCCGCAAGCGTGTAGCGACCGGCCCGGTCTTTTGCGCGAATGGCGAATTGATGCCGCAGGCCTTCGTCGTTCGCAAACCGGTTCAGGGTGCTTGCAAACGCTTCGGCGTCATCGACGGCTGCAAACAGCGCAGCACCGTCCCAGAGTTCGCGATAAGTGGGGATGTCAGCCAGCACCAGGGCCGCTCCGGCTTGCGCGGCCTCCAGCGGTGCTAGCCCAAACGGCTCGTATCGCGAGGGCGACGCCACGATGGCGGCCCGGGCCATCCATCGCTCTATTTCGGCATGTGGCAACTCTCCTAGCGACCGTGCATGCTGCAACTCGTGGCGTTGCCCGTTCGGGCCTGCAACCGAACCAGCCATAATCACCGGCCAAGCCGAACGAGGAGCCGCTGCATCGAGCAGTGCGCAATTCTTCCCATCGTCCCACCACCGCCCCGCCGAAAATACCATGGGTTCCTTGGCGCTGGTGGTGGCTGCTGCACGCGCGCCGTTGTGAACAACCCCGAGGCTGCGGATGTGCCCATAGCTTGTGCGCAGCATGTCCGCATGGGCATGGCTGGGCGCCAGCACCACGTCGGCGGCATCGAACCCGGCCCGGTTACGGCGATAGTGCCACTGCCAGTCAGGTGGAACCATGCTTCGGCGCACACCGGCAAACCAGGTCACCACGCAGGAATGCGATATCACCAGCAGCGGAATATCGAGCTGCAAGCCGCAGGCCTGCGACGGCAGGTTGAGATGGACGAGGTCAATCCCCTCGCGATCGATGATGGCGCGGAGCAGGTCCGGAATACGGTCGAGCTGCTTTTCGTCGTGTGCAGTCCAGTCTAGCGGTGCATCAAGCCAGATCAGCGCACCAATGCGTTCGGCTTCCACACGCTGGGCGGCTGACGGCGCCGGGCCAAAGCCTGCGAATGTCATCTGGTATCCGCTTGCAACAAGGCTGGCGGACAAATCCATTGCATAGCGCCACACACCGCCCACCGCATCGACAGTCATCAGGATGCGTGGTGCAGGTGAGGCCTGAGCTAAGCTCGGAAAAGCCGCGCTCATGCCCGTACCTGCAGCGGCGATGCCGGCAGCGTTTCTTGCTCACGCTCGCCCAGCCAGCTGGCTAGATCGCGCAGGCCTTCTTGCCAGCCGATTTTGGCCCGCCAGCCCAATTCGGCCTCGAGCCGAGTGGTTTCTGCGACAAAGTATAGTTGGTCGCCTTCGCGCCAAGTGTCCTGCTGAACCACGAGAGGTTCACCGACGAGGCGCTGGATTTCGTCCAGGACCATGTTGAGACTAACCGCGTTGCGGGGGCCACCGCCCAGGTTGAAGGCACGGCCGCGAACCTTGTCGATACTGGCTAGTGTCGCGCGGTAAGCCGCGACGGCGTCGCGGACATGCAGGACGTCGCGCACCTGCTTGCCGTCGCCATAGATCGTAATGCCGGCCCCCTTGAGGGCGCAGATCAGGAAATGGGCGACCCACCCCTGGTCTTCCGTGCCGAATTGGCGCGGCCCATAGATGCAGCTCATGCGAAGCACCGCCGTGGGGATACCGTAGGAGCGCTCGTAATCGAGCACATACTGGTCGGCTACGCCCTTCGAACACCCATAGGGCGTACATAAATCGAGCCGTCGACCCTCGTTGATGCCACGGGCCCGGATCTGCTCGTCGACAGGAGCGTGCTGATCTTCGAGTTCGATCAACTGCAGGTCATGCAGCCCGCCATAGACTTTGTTGGTGCTCGAAAAGATGACCGGCGCGCGCCGCCCAGCCTTGCGAACTGCTTCCAGCACGTTGAGCGTACCCCGCGCGTTCACTTCGAAATCACCGACGGGATCGACAAGACTCGTGGTTACCGCGGTCTGCGCCGCGAAATGAAACACCGCTTTGGCGCCGGCAATCACTGGCTCAATAGCGGCCGCGTTGCGGATGTCGGCAATAACGACTTGCAGCTTGCTGCCGTGTCGAGCTTGCAGCCAGCTGAGGTTCTGCTGCACGCCATCACGGCTGAGATTATCGAGCACGGTAACCGCCTCGCCATCCGCGAGCAGAGCATCGGCAAGGTTGGAGCCAATGAAGCCTGCACCACCGGTGATGACAATGCCGCGGTCTGCCGAATTTAACCGGGTTGCTCTGCTCATGAAACAAGACCTCGTTCTTCGAGTTGGCGCCTCATTTCTGCACCGCGATCGACCGCCTGTTCCTTCCGCACCCAATCGGCCAGTTCGTCTAGCGAATCTTCCAGCCGGAACTGGGGCTCGAAGCCGAGCAATTCGCGCGCTTTTGAAATGTCGGCAAAGCAATTGCGGATGTCGCCCGAGCGGGCTTTGCCCATGATTTCGGGGGTGAGATGCTGAACGCCCATGGCTTTGGCTAGCATGGTCGCGACGTCGGCTATGGCATAAGCGTGTCCGCTGCCAACATTGATGACGTGGCCCGCTGCGCTGCGCTGCTCGAGGGCCAGCCGGAAGGCCCGCGCTACGTCGCGGACATGGACGAAGTCGCGCTGCTGCCGGCCATCCTCGAAAATCATAGGCGATTGGCCATTTAGCAGTCTGGATGCAAAATTCGCCAAGACGCCCGTATAGGGGTTGGACAGCGCCTGGCCTGGCCCGAAGACGTTGAACAGGCGCAACGCCACGGCATCCACGCCATAGGCCTCGCCAAAGATCAGCACTGCGCGTTCCTGGGCATATTTGGTCAGGGCATAAATCGACGCGAGATCGACCGGCTTGTGCTCGTCGGTGGGGCCGGGCACCAGGCGCGATCCGTCCGCTGCAGCCGGATCCCATCGACCCGCCTTGATGTCGGCACCGCGCCTGCGGATAGCACCAGCACTGCTGCCGTCCGCCTGCCGGTAAACGCCCTCGCCATAGACGCTCATCGACGAAGCGACGACGATGCGGCTGACCGGCGTATCGATCATCGCCTCCAGCAGCACCGCAGTGCCAAGGTCATTGCCTCCCACATAGCGGGCAATCTCGTACATGGACTGGCCGACGCCGACTTCCGCGGCTAGATGGACCACACCATCGATATTGCGCAGTGCGTCTGTAACCGCTGCCTTGTCGCGAATGTCTGCTTTGACCAGTTCGACGCCTGAGGGCACTGCGGCGGTGGCGTCGCCATGAACCTGCTCGATCAGGTTATCGAGGATGCGCACGCCATAACCCTGGGCGAGCAATTCTTCCGTGACATAGCGTCCAATAAAGCCGCATCCGCCTGTAATCAGTATCTGTTTCATGGTGCCCAACTGCAAGGTAAGTAGCTTGGTTAGGAAGCCGATGTGGCCGGTCAGGTTCCGGCTGCCCCAAGTGCCTCCGGCCAACGCAGTCCACTCTTGGGGGCAAAGACCAGCAATTCCGCCGAGTCCCGCTCGGCGCGGAGACGTTGGGCAGCTCTCCGGCATTATCTTAAGTTAACGACGCAGGCCGGACTACAACTGGCTCCTAATCGGAGAACGGCTTGTTTGCCATTGGCCGGCACGCATTTTTCCTTAAGGCTTCCTAAGTCGCTACCCGACCCAATCAGGGCATGAGGAACAAAGCTTCAGACTACCGGTTGCAGCCCCGAGAGTTCAAGATTGTGTGGTCGGAGGCGGGTATGAAGCTTGTAGTGCTAGGCGCGGGGTATGTGGGGCTAACCACCAGCGCTTGCCTGTCGGAACTGGGTCACGACGTGACTTGCTGCGACATCGACGATGAACGCATTGCCGCACTGAACCGTGCCGAGAC
>JAQGKG010000449.1 GCA_028290245.1 Devosia sp.
TCGCCATCATCCCGGCGCTGTTCCTGGTGACCTATCCGCAGCTCGGCGCGCTCAACATCATGGGGCTGCATTCGCCACAGTCAGCGATCCTCTCGGCGGTGATCTTCAACGCCCTGATCATCGTCGCCCTGATCCCGCTCGCCCTGCGCGGCGTCAAATACCGGCCAGTCGGCGCCGCCGCTTTGCTGTCCCGCAACCTGCTCGTCTACGGCCTCGGCGGCCTCGTCGCCCCCTTCATCGGCATCAAGCTGGTGGACATGGCCGTCACGGCTTTGGGGTTGATCTGATGCGCAACGTCGCAGTCAACACCCTCCCCCTCGTGGGGAGGGATCGGGGGAGGGGGTTCCGGCGGCTCTACAAATATCGAGCTCGTCGATAGCGCAGACCCCCTCCCTAGCCCTCCCCTCAGGGGGAGGGTACCGCTCCGCGCAAGTGGAATCATCCAATAGAGGAGACACCAATGCTGTCCCAAATTCGTCCCGCAATCGTACTCACCATCTTGCTATCGGCAGTCACCGGTCTCGCCTATCCCCTCGCCATTACCGGCGCGGCGCAGGCAGCCTTCCCGGCACAGGCCAACGGCAGCCGCATAGAGGTCAATGGCGTCACCGTGGGCTCCGACCTGATCGGCCAGAACTTCAACACGCCCGGCTATTTCTGGCCACGCCCCTCGGCGACAGGACCAGACCCCTACAATGCTGCCGCTTCAACCGGCGCTAACATCGGCCCAACCGGCAAGGCGCTGGTCGAACGCGTAGCCGCCGCAGTCACGGCGACCGGCCAGACCTCGGTGCCTGCCGATGCCGTCACCACCTCCGGCTCGGGCCTCGATCCCCATATCACCCCGCAATATGCGGCCATGCAGCTTGCCCGCGTTGCCACGGCGCGGGGCGTTGAAATCTCCGCTGTGGAGGCCATACTTGCCGATGTGACGGAACAGCCAATCTTGGGTATATTCGGCGAACCGCGCGTCAACGTGCTGCGCCTCAACATGGCGCTGGACGAGGCTGCGCCGCTCGAAAGCTGATATGTCCCGCAATACCGAAAAACAGCGGCCCGATCCAACGGTCCTATTACAGCTTGCCGCGCGCGAAGGCCGCGGCAAGCTGACTGTGTTTCTGGGTGCGGCGCCCGGCGTCGGCAAGACCTATGCGATGCTGGAGCGGGCGAGGGGGCTCAAGGCGCAGGGCGTCGATGTGGTCATCGGCCTCGTCGAAACCCATGGTCGAGGCGAAACCGCGCGATTAGCCGAGGGGCTCGAAACTCTGCCGCGCCAAGGCGAGGGTGATGCCTACGGCGAGTTCGATCTCGATGCGGCTTTAGTCCGCCGCCCCGCGCTGCTGATCGTCGATGAACTGGCGCATTCCAATGCCCCAGGTTCGCGCCATCCCAAGCGCCATCAGGACATCGCCGAGCTGGTCCATGCCGGCATCAATGTATGGACCGCGCTCAATATCCAGCACCTCGAAAGCTTGTCCGACCTCGTGGCCCGCATCGCCGGCATTCCGGTGCGCGAGACTGTGCCAGATATTGTCCTCAAGACCGCCGACGAGGTTATCCTGGTCGATCTGCCGCCGGCTGAACTGATCGCGCGGCTCAACGAGGGCAAGGTCTACCTGCCCGACAATGCAGCACGCGCGCTCGACGGCTTTTTCAAGCCTGCCACGCTGACGGCGTTGCGCGAACTGGCCCTGCGCCGCGCCGCCGACCGGGTCGATGACCAGATGGTCGAGTTCCTGCGCCAGAGTGCGGTGGAAGGACCATGGGCTACCGGCGAACGGCTGCTGGTCTGTGTCGGCCCCGATGCTATGTCCGAAAAGGTAGTGCGCACCGCCAGTCGCCTCGCGTCGGGCCTTAATGCGCGCTGGCTCGTGGTGTCGCTCAGCCGCCCCGGTGCAGCGCTGCCGAGCCCCGCTGACGCGGCGCGGCTCGAAGAGGTGTTGCGCCTCGCAGAACGTTTTGGCGCCGAGACCCGCCGAGAGACGGCCAGCGATTTCGTCGATGCCATCCTGCGCATCGCGCGCCGCGAACACATCACCCAGATCGTCATCGGCCGCCCCACGACAACCCGCTGGCTACGACATTCGCTGCCCGATGCGCTGCTACGCCAGGCTGGCGAAATCGGCGTACATGTGGTGCCCGGCGAAACCACCTCTGCTGGCCGCAAGCCGCGCCGCCGGCTGACCCTGCCGGAATGGGCGCTGACACTCGGGCTTCCGGTCATTTCCGTCGGCGCGACCACGCTGTTCGGTCTCGGGCTTACTGCCTTGGTTGCGCTGCAAAACCTCTCGATGCTGTATCTGGCCGCCGTGCTGCTATCGGCGGTGATTGCCGGGCGCACTTCAGCATTGGTAGCCGCGGCGCTGTCATTCGTAGCCTATAATTTCTTCTTCATCGAGCCCACCGGCGCGTTGACGGTAGCGCAGCCGCAGGAAGTGTTGTCGCTGGTCATCTTCATCGCCGTGGCCTTTGCCGCCGGGCAGTTGGCGGCACGATTGCGTGAACAGGCCGACCTGTCCCGCCAGCAGGCCCGCCAAAGCCAGGCACTGCTCGATTTCTCCCGCAAGCTCTCAAGCGCACATGGGCAGGACAGCGTTTTCGACGCCATCGCCAGCCATCTGCACACCAGCCTCGGACGCCCTGCCGTGGTGCTGGTGCCCGACGACAGCGGCGATCTCGACCCCGCGGCAGCATGGCCACCTGAACAAGCGCTCGACGGCACCGAGCTGACCGCCGCCCGCTGGGCATTCGACAAGAAGGAACCCGCCGGCTTTCTCACCGGCACGCTGCCGCAGGTGCGCTACCTGTTCCGCCCAATCCTTTCGGCGCAGCGCATTTTGGGCGTTGCGGGTCTCGTCATGGGGCCACGCGACGTGCCATTGGCTGCCGACGAAGAGCGCACCCTAATTGCGCTGCTCGACCAGGCTGCCATCGCAATGGACCGCGCCCGCCTCAACCGCGAAAGCGCGCTGGCCTCAGTGGCACGCGAAGGCGAGAAAGTGCAGTCGGCCTTGCTGTCCTCGCTATCGCATGACCTGCGCACGCCGCTCGCCTCAATCACCGGCGCCGTCACCACGCTTCGGCAATTGGGTGAAAAACTCCCCGTCGCCACGCGCGACGATCTGCTGCTGTCGATCGAGGAAGAGTCCGGCAGGCTCAACCGCTTTGTCGCCAATCTGTTTGACATGACCCGCATCGAAGCCGGGATGATGAAGGCGCGGCGCGAGGCCATCGACCTCAATACTGTTGTTGCCAGCAGTGTTGCACGAGCCAAACGGCTTCATACCGACCTCGTTATCGACATCAGCCTAGCGCCGAACCTGCCCAAAGCCTTGGGCGATGCGGTCTTGCTGGAACAGGTCCTGTTCAACCTGCTCGACAACGCGCGCAAATATGGCGGCGCGGGGCTATCGGTCTCGATCTTCGCCAAGGCGGAAGAGGGGTATGCCGTGGTCTCGGTCACCGACCAGGGCAAGGGCATACCCGAAGCCGACCTCGAAAAGATCTTCGAAAAATTCTACCGTCGCGCCAAGGGCGATGGCCGCCCCGCCGGCACCGGCCTCGGCCTCTCAATTGCGCGCGGCCTGATGACGGCGATGGGCGGCACCATCATGGCGACCAGCCCTGCGGTGCGCAAGCGTGGTACGCGCTTCACGCTGCGCCTGCCGCTGGCGACAAAGGAAGAATGATGCTGCAGCGTATTCTGGTGGTCGACGACGAGCCGCAAATCCAGCGCTTCCTCAAGCCGGCGTTGATTGCGACAGGCTTCGATGTCGAAACTGCGGGCACGGCCGCTGAAGCCAAGCGCCTTGCCGCCACGCGCGCCCCGGCGCTGATCGTGCTCGACCTCGGCCTGCCGGATGGCGACGGCAAAACAGTCATCGAAACCGTGCGCGCCTTCTCGTCCGTACCGATTATCGTGCTGTCGGCGCGCGATCAGGAGATCGAGAAAATCGCCGCACTCGACCTCGGCGCCAACGACTATGTCGAAAAGCCCTTCGGCATCGGCGAGCTGCTGGCCCGCATTCGCGTAGCCCTGCGCCATGCCGAGCCCGGCCCGACGAAGCTTCAGCCCCGTCAGTTCGGTGGTATCACGCTCGACCACGAACACCGCCGCGTGCTGGTCGATAATGTGCAGGTCCATCTGACGCCCAAGGAGTTCGACCTGTTTGAACTACTCGCCGCCAATGCCAACAAGGTCGTGACCCATCGTCAGGCCTTGACCCAGATTTGGGGCCCCGCGCATCAGGACGACGCCCAATATCTACGCGTCGTGATAGGCCAACTCCGCGCCAAGCTTGAGCATGACGCGCGCAGCCCAAAACACCTGCTGAGCGAACCTGGCGTCGGTTACCGACTGATCGAGTGAGGAAATCGTGCCGCATTGGGTGTGAGCTTTGGCCCGAGGAGACTATGGTCGCGGCAGCCGAAACAAGAAGTTGATTCATGTCCGCACTCGACAATCGCATTGCCGCCCAGATCGCCACCGAAGTCGCCGCCCGCCCGGAACAAGTGCGCGCCGCGGTGGAATTGCTCGACGGCGGCGCGACGGTGCCGTTCATCGCGCGCTATCGCAAGGAAGTGACGGGCGGGCTAGACGACACGCAATTGCGACTGCTGGCCGAGCGGCTGACCTATCTGCGCGAGCTGGAATCCCGCCGCGCCGCCATCCTCAAATCCATCGACGAGCAGGGCAAGCTCACCAGCCCGCTGACCGCCTCGATCATGGGTGCCGCCACCAAAGCCGAGCTCGAAGACCTCTATCTACCGTTCAAGCCCAAGCGCCGCACCAAGGCCGAAATTGCTCGCGAGCGCGGGTTGGGACCGCTGGCCGAGGCCATCCTCGCCAATCGCAACGCCGAGCCAACGCGATTAGCCGAAAGCTACATCACGGAAGAGGTGCCCGGCACCAAGGAAGCGCTGGAAGGCGCCCGCGACATCGTCATCGAAGGCCTGTCGGAAAATGCGGCTTTGCTCGGCCGGCTGCGCAGCCATATGCGCGACAAGGCGATGCTGACCGCCAAGGTGCTCAAGGGCAAGGAAGAAGCCGGCGCTAAATTCTCCGACTATTTCGCCCATTCTGAGCGCTGGAACAAAGTCGCCGGCCACCGTGCCCTCGCCATGATGCGCGGCCGCGACGAGGACTTTTTAGGCCTCGACATCGAGGTGGATGCCGACGTCGCCGACGCGATCAAACCTGTCGAGCGGTTTGTAGCGGCCGCACTCGATGCGCAGGGCAATGGCGCGGGCAACCAATGGCTGCGCGATGTCGCCGGCTGGGCCTGGCGCACACGGCTGCGCGTCACGCTGTCAATTGATCTGATGGTCGAGCTGCGCGAGCGTGCCGAGGTCGAGGCCATCGCTGTGTTTGCCCGCAATCTCAAGGATCTGCTGCTGGCCGCCCCCGCTGGCGCCCACGCCACCATGGGCATCGACCCCGGCATTCGCACCGGCTGCAAGATCGCGGTGATCGACGCTACCGGCAAAGTGCTCGACACCGAAACCATCTATCCCCTGCAGCCCCGCAATGACGTCATCGGCTCACAGGCCGCCATCCAGGCGCTGATCAAAAAGCATGGCGTGCAACTCATCGCCATCGGCAATGGCACCGGCAGTCGCGAGACCGAAAAGCTGGTCACCGACCTGATCGAACGCCTGCCTGCGCCGAAGCCGACAAAGGTCATCGTCTCCGAAGCCGGGGCGTCGGTGTATTCCGCATCGGCGCTGGCCGCGGCAGAATTCCCCAATCTTGACGTGTCGCTTCGCGGCGCCGTCTCCATCGCCCGCCGCCTGCAGGACCCGCTGGCGGAATTGGTCAAGATCGAGCCCAAGGCGATCGGCGTTGGCCAGTATCAACATGATCTCGACCAGTTCCGCCTCGGCCGCTCGCTTGACGCGGTGGTCGAAGATGCGGTGAACGCGGTGGGTGTCGATCTCAACACCGCCTCCGCCCCGCTGCTGGCGCGTGTCTCGGGCCTCGGCCCGTCCGTCGCCGAGGCTATCGTTACCCATCGAGACGCCAATGGCCCGTTTCGTTCGCGCAAGGCGCTGCTCGAAGTGCCGCGGCTGGGCCAACGCACCTTTGAGCAAAGCGCCGGGTTCCTCCGCATCACCGGCGGCACCGAGCCACTCGACGCCTCCTCGGTGCACCCCGAAGCCTACGGCGTGGCCCGCAAGATCGTCGCCGCCTGCGGCCGCGATCTGCGTACCATCATGGGCGACAAGTCGGCGCTGGCAGGCCTTGATCCAAAGAGCTTCGTCGATGACCGCTTCGGCCTGCCGACGGTGCGCGACATTCTCGCCGAGCTGGAAAAGCCTGGCCGCGACCCACGCCCGGCCTTCAAGACCGCGACCTTTGCCGAGGGTGTGGACGACATCAAGCACCTCAAGCCCGGCATGATGCTTGAGGGCACCGTCACCAATGTCGCCGCCTTCGGTGCCTTCGTCGATATCGGCGTGCATCAGGACGGGCTGGTGCACGTTTCGCAACTGGCCGACAAATTCGTCAAGGACCCGCACGAGGTGGTCAAGGCAGGCGATGTAGTCAAAGTTCGCGTCGTGGAAGTCGATGTGCCGCGCAAGCGTATCGGCCTGAGCATGCGCAAGGAAATCGACACGGACGCGCCGCGCGAACGCCCGCGCGATCAGCCGCTGCGCGCTAAGCAACGCCCACCCCAGGAGGCGCCGCGCAGCACCGGCTCGCTGGGCGACATGCTCAGCGACGCCATGCGCAAGAAGAAGTAGCCATCCTGATATTTGGAACGGCATCGGCGCGGCGTCCGTTCTGCATGCAAATGGAGGATGGCATGGCAGCGCGCGCAGTCTGGACCGGTGTGATCAAGATCGCCGAGGTCATCTGTCCGGTGAAAATGTACACCGCCGCCACGACCTCCGACCGCATCGCGCTGCATATGGTCAATCGCAAAACCGGCAACCGGCTTCGGCGCGTCTATGTCGATGACAAGACCGACAAGCCGGTCGAGGCCGCCGATCAGGTGAAGGGCTATGAGACCCACGAAGGCTCATACGTCGTGCTCGAGCCGGAGGAGATCGCGGCCGCGGTTCCCAACAGCGACAAGAGTCTGACCGTCGATGCGTTCATCGCGTGCAATCGCATCGAGCCGACCTACTTCGACAAGCCCTATTACCTGTTGCCGGCGTCGGACGCGACCGAGGACAGCTTTGCGCTGATCCGTGATGCGCTGCGCAACCAGAAAACGGCCGCTATCGCTCACACGGTACTGTTCCGCCGCCTTCGTCCGGTTTTGATCCGAGCGCACCGGGACGGTCTGATCGCGACGACCCTGAATTTCGACTATGAGGTGCGGTCTTCCAAGGACGCGTTCAGCGATATCAAGAAGCGCAAGATCGAGCCGGAAATGCTCAAGCTGGCGCAGCACATCCTCAAAACTAAGGCCGGCAAGTTCGAGCCCGAGAAGTTCGAAGATCGCTACGAAGAGGCCTTAGCCGAACTGGTGAAGGCCAAGATCGAAGGCCGCAATGTTGTTCCGCTGCGCAGGCCCGAACCCACCAAATCCAACGATCTGCTGGAAGCCCTCCGTATGAGCGCCGGTGGGACCGAAGCTGCCAATGATGAGGCAGCCCCGAAAAAGGCCAGGGCAACAAAGAAGAAGACCGCGGCGGCTACCAAGCCAGCAACCGCCGCGCGCCGTAAGGCCAGCTAGCGGCGCGGTTTTTTTTCCGCTTCAGGCTTGCCCTCGAGGCTCTTCTTGAGGGCGGCCATCAGGTCGATGACATTGCTCTGCGGCTCACCGACAGCCTCTTCGTCCTTCTTGGGCTTGGTCTTCCGCTTGGTCGATTGTTTGGATTTGATGATCTCCAGCAAGCGGTCCTGCACGGGGTCCTTCACCATCGTTTCCGACCACGTGGTGGTCCGATCCTCGATCAGCTGTTCGACCATCGAGAGCATTTTGGCATCGGGTTTGTCGGCTTTTACACTCTTCCAATACTCGTTCTCGTCACGGACTTCGTCGCCAAAGCGCAGGGTCCACAGGATGATGCCGTTGTCCCAAGGCTGCAGCATCACCGCGCGCTCGCGTCCGCCCATCACTAGCCGCGATATTCCCACTACGTCCCCCTCCGCCATGGCCTCGCGGATCACGGTGAATGCCTCTTCGCCGACTTCATCGGCGGGCACCACAAAGTAGGGGCTGTCGTAATACACCCACTCGATGGTTTCGGATTCGACGAACTCATCGATGTCGATGGTCCTTGCGCTTTCAAGCTGGACGGCGTCGAGGTCTTCTTCCTCCAGGATGACATAGTCGT
>JAQGKG010000131.1 GCA_028290245.1 Devosia sp.
CCCCTCCAATGAACAGCAGGGATCGCCGGTGGATAACTTCAGGACATTCTTTACTTGTCCGGTGCTGCTCGACAGCCTGCCGCTGTTGCTGACCGGCCTTTGGGTCACCGTCCAGCTCGGCGTTGCCAGCATCATCGCCGGCCTCATCGTGGGGCTCGCCGTCGCGCTGCTGCGGATGTATGGGCCAAGGCCCGTCGCGTTGGTCGCCAAGTTCTACATCGACATCTTTCGCTCCATCCCGATCCTGGTCCTGCTAATCCTGGTCTATTACGCCCTGCCCTTCGTCGGCATCAGGCTAACCTCATTCTGGGCCGCGTGGACGGCGCTCACCCTGGTGTCCGGCGCCTATACCGCCGAAATCTTTCGCGCCGGGATCGAGGCTATTCCAAAGGGGCAGTTTGAGGCGTCACAGGCCCTGGGTCTTGGCAACCGCCACATGATGGTTGACGTGGTGCTGCCCCAGGCCATTCGCATCGTTATTCCGCCCCTGACCAACAATTGCATCAACGTCATCAAAGACACGGCGCTGGCCTCGGTCGTGGCGATGCCAGACTTGCTCAAGCAAGCGACCCAGGCGCAGGCGCTCGCAGCCAATCCCACGCCACTGATCGGCGCGGCCCTCATCTATATCGTCTTGCTGTGGCCGCTGGTTGCACTGGTGGCCCGGCTCGAAACCCGCTTCAAGCGAGGAACCCGCTGATGGCACCCTATATTTCGCTCAAGGGCGTCAGCAAATCCTACGACACGTTCCTGGCGCTCGATAGCGTCGATCTCGACGTCGAGGCCGGCGAAGTGGTCTGCATCATCGGGCCGTCCGGCTCGGGCAAGTCGACGCTGGTGCGTTGCGTCAATCTGCTGGAGCAGTTCGGCCCAGGCGAGATCACCGTCGGCGGCATTCCCGTGTGCGTCGGCAAGAACCTCGCTGCCGTGCGTGCGGAAGTGGGCATGGTGTTTCAGTCGTTCAATCTGTTTCCGCACCTGACCGTCAAACGCAATGTCATGCTGGCGCCAATGCGCACCCGCAAACTCGACGAGGCGACTGCAGACGCCCGTGCCATGGCTTTGCTCAAGCGCGTCGGCATCGCCGAGCAGGCCGACAAATATCCGGGTCAGCTGTCGGGCGGCCAGCAGCAGCGCGTCGCCATCGCGCGCACGCTCGCCATGGAACCCAAGGCGCTGTTGTTTGACGAGCCGACCTCGGCGCTCGATCCCGAAATGGTCGGCGAAGTGCTCGATGTGATGCGCGGCCTTGCCCACACCGGGGTCACCATGATTGTGGTCACCCATGAAATGGGTTTTGCTCGCCAGGTCGCCGACCGCGTCATCGTCATGGATGGCGGCCGCACTATAGAATCCGGAACACCAACGCAGGTGTTCGATCATCCCACCCAGCAGCGTACCCAAGACTTTCTCAAAGCCGTGCTGTCGCACTGACACGCCCGGCTATTCAAAGCAGAGACATTAAATGAGCCTTGATCTCGATTTCGTTCGTAGCCAGTTTCCTGCCCTTGCCGGCGAGTGGGCATTTTTCGACAACGCGGGCGGCTCGCAGATCCTCAAGCGATCCGTCGAACGGATCAGCGACTTCCTGCTGACGCGCAACGTGCAGACCGGTGGCAGCTACGACGTATCGATCAAGGCGCGCGAGGCAGTCGAGGACAGCCGTCGCGCCGTCGCAACGCTGGTCAACGCAGCGCGCCCTGAAGAGATCGTCATGGGTCCCAGCACTACGGCCCTTCTGCAGAACCTTGCCCGCGCCATGGCCAGTCAGTTGTCGGCAGGCGACGAGATCATCGTCACCAATGCCGACCACGAGTCCAATATCGGCCCTTGGGTCGGTCTTGAAAAGATGGGCGTCGTGATCAACACTTGGAAGGTCAACACCGAGACCTTCGAGCTCGATATTGACGACCTTCTGCCCCTGTTCAGCCCGCGCACCAAACTGGTCTGCGTCACCCATGTCTCGAACCTGCTCGGCACCATCAACCCGGTGGCCGAAATTGCCCGCATCGTCCACGAACACGGCGCCCGCATCTGCGTCGATGCCGTCGCCTATGCGCCGCACGGCGCCGTCGATGTGACCGGGTGGGACGTGGATTATTATGCTTTTAGCTTCTACAAGGTTTTCGGGCCGCACCATGCAGTGCTCTACGGCAAATACGAGCACCTGCTGGAACTCGACACGCTCTATCACTACTTTTACGGCAAGGATAAAGTCCCGCAGAAGCTCGAGCCCGGCAACGTAAACTACGAGCTGTCGTGCGGCGCTGCCGGCATGGTCGATTACCTGATCGAGCTTGGCGGCAAGTCGGATGCATCAGGCTCTGACCGCGCCAAGATCGTCGCGGCGTTCACCGATATCACCGCCCATGAAAAGCTGATCGGCGAGCGCCTGCTGTCCTATCTGCGCGATCGCAACGATTGCCGGATCATTGGCCGGACCTCCGCTAGCGACGGCCGTGTGCCCACCATCAGCTTCAAGGTCGACGGCCGCGACAGCGGCGAGATCGCCAAGTCGATCGACCCCTACAAGGTCGCGGTACGCTTCGGCGATTTTCACGCCCGCCGGCTGGCTGAAGCTCTCGACATCACGGCCAATGGCGGCGTGGTCCGCGTCTCGATGGCCCACTATAATTCACTAACCGAAGTCGACAAGCTCATCGCGGCTTTAGACGAGGTCTTGTGATTTATCTACTCGTGGTCACTCATCACAAGACGGCTCTATGCCGTCCTTCAACCATCACTTCTGCCAGTCCAAGAACTTGGCGACGACCCTCTGCCCAGTTCAATACACCGCAACCCGCCGACGGGCGCGTGGCGGCAGAGCCTCAAGCGGATCTGCGATCTCTGTATGGAGATCACTCACCGCAAAGGTCCCCCCTGCCCTGCGCCAAGCCTTGGCACCCCAGACCAGCTTCTCGATCGATCTCAACCGTCGTATCGCTCGTGTAGTGCCGATCAAATATCGCTTAAAACCGGGAGGTAATCTGCGCCCCACGATTGCACCTCGCCGAGAAATCTTGCTTCGCGGTGCGAGTTCCACGTACTTTCTATCAAATCGGAGCAAGAAGGCGTCGCTCGCAACGGTCGATCTCACCAAGAAGAGCCACCCTCACTCCTTCCCCGCCGGCAACGGCCGCAGCAGTTCCTCCTCCGGCTTGGTGAGAAACAACTACGCCGCCCAGTCTTCCGGCTTCAGCACGCACACTTAATGGTGGTGCACCGGCGCGATGTAACGAGGAGACCGATGGCCTCTGCGCCGCCAATCGCTTCAGGCTACTGCGGCGTGTTCGGATCGCCATCGGTATCCATGCATCGCAAATACATGTCGGGCTTCAATCCCATGCAAAGTGCCGCACGTGTCGGCAGCGGCCCACCCGGACGCACGATACCTTCGTCGCCGATCACGGGTCCGGTCAGCGCAACGCCGGCCCGGCTGGCGAGTTTGCCGATGGTCGTCTTGCCTGCACTGAGCTGGAATGGGGCGGCGCCGCGAGTAGCCAGGCCGAAGATGTCGCCATCGACTTGCTCATAGGTCTTGGCGAGCAGGTTCGAGACATGCACGCATTCCGGATCGCGGCCGGGCAGTCCGGTGACCGGATTGTAGTCGCTGCCGCCGTACCGCAGGCATATGGTATCCGGATAGGTTCCGCTCGACCGCGTCGACCAGCGCCCCGAAACGATCTGGTCGCTGGAGCGGTGCCAGAGATAGGTCTTGTTGGAGCGCCCAAGGAAGATCACCTGCGTCCCCTGCACTGGATCGTGCAGCATCATCGTCCGTTCCCGCAGGAAATCCTGTGCCGATGCGGCGCCCACTAGCAACAGCAGGGCCGCAATAATCATGATAAACCGATGCATGTGATCCTCACCAATTCAGTACCAGCATAGAGCACCCGGGGTGACGCCCCGACAAGCCGGGCTGTAGTCGATTTGGGACTGCCTCGCCCCCTCACTCCTTCCCCTCCCGAACCACCTCCACCACCAGCGTCCCCGCCTGCAGCGGCCGCAGCAGCTCCTCCTCCGGCTTCGTCAGAAACAGCCACGCCGCCCAGTCTTCGGGTTTCAGCACGCATACCTGCCGGTCATGCACCGGCGCGATGTCCGGCCCTGGCTCCGTCGTCAGCATGGTGAAGCTCAGCGCGCCGTCGGCGTCTTCGCTCCACAAGGCGGCAATGCCAATTACGGCGGAATCCCTAAGGGCGAAGCGATGCTTGGTCTTGGGATATTTCGTGCCGGTGAATTCAAAGAACCCCGACAGCACCACGACGCATCGACGAGAATCCGCAAAGTGGCGGCCATCCGACTTGAAGTTGAAAATCGGTCCGGCCTTGGGTCGCGGCGGCGGAAAGCCGAAGCGCATCGCCACCAGCTCGACGCCATTGCCCGCCGCGCGCAGCACCGGACCCATATCGCCGATCCGCACATCGTCGGCCGCGACCAGTGCCGCCTCATCGCCCGCCGCCAGTTCCAGCGCCGCGATCGCCTTGCGGTAATCGCCCTGGCTCACATGCTGTTCATAGTCATTGCACATGCCCCAGCAAAACACGCGGCCGCCCTGTCTGCAATTGGCTGCAACCGTGCGTGCCAAAAAACTTATCCCCGCCCCTCCCCACGGGCCTATTCTGCTCGCATCTCTCCGGGACGCGGGTGGTACTGCAGCGACCAATAGCCGGGGAGACTGCCGGGAGGGTGAGGGTCGCGCCTCCCCTGGGCTGAGCGGACAGGGCAATCGGGCGGGCGCTACGGCAAACGCTGAGGTCACGATCCGCCTTCCGACAAAGTCCCGTCGCCCCGAGGCGTCTTGCGTCTCATATTATCTAACTACTCAGAGGCGAAAGTCGCCTCGGGGCCCACTCGTATCTCACCGGCAGCCAGATTGGCCGACCGGCGCAGCACTGCGCCCGGTTCACACCACGGCGCGCTATCAGTCCTGCTCGCGCCCGATACCTTCCCGCCCATGCGCAAACTGCGCCATCCCATCAAACTCCGGCAACCACGCCTCGCGCCGCACTACCCAGCTTTCGTAAGTCGGCCTGAACTGGTCCGGCGCATCCAGCGTCCCGAGATGGACCTCCACCTCGTCCTCCCAGCGCGCAAACACCGATGAACCGCATCGCGGGCAAAAATGCCGGTGCTTGTAATGATGGGTCTCGCCGGTAACGCTCACCGCGTCCTGCGGAAAAATCGCCGCCGCATAAAACAGCGCCCCATGATGCTTGCGGCAATCGAGGCAATGGCAAATCGCCACCCGATACGGCTCGCCCCGCGCCTCGATGCGCACATCGCCACAAAGGCATCCGCCAGTAAATACCTGCTCCATGTCGGCCTCCTCCAGCCAGCACAACGAGCATCCGCCCCTTGCGTTGCCGCCGTTGCCAGCCGAGCTTTACGTCCGCCTTATGCCGGCATGCCGCATTCGATATGGCAGTCTTACGGCCCTCGGCAGCACACTCCGCTCGCAACCAATCGGAGTGCATCATGATGCGTTTTCCCTATCCCCTCTACCTCCAGCAACACAAGGACACCCCGGAGGGGCAGCAGCCGACCGCCGAGCCATCGAACTGGACACTCGCCTGGATCTGCGTCGCCTTCTGGGGCGTCATCGTCGGCATAGCGCTGCTGGTAAAGCTGTAGGAGCCGCGCCATGTCCAAACCACTCAAGCATTTCCAGACCTACGCTCGCCTGCATGACGCCAACCACGACGATGCCGCCGCCCTCTGGACACTATCCGACGGCCTGCCCGGCGGCCTTGGCGGCGAGCGCCCTGTATGGCTGGCGCTGATCCAGGCCGAAGACTGCCACGTGCTGGTCGCCACCGAATGTCAGCTGATCATCGGCGCAGCCGTGATCTGGCACCATAAGGACTCCGCCACAGCGCGCTTGGCCTGGCTCGGCGTTTCGTCAGCAGCGCAAGGCTCCGGCGTCGGACAATTGCTGGTGGAAACCGCGATTGCGCGGGTCGGCATCGAAGGCGCGGCGGTCATCACCGCCCATCTGCCCGCCGAAGCAGTCTCGCTGCACGGCCTGCTGGTCGGCTCCGGCTTCATCGCCCGTGACAACGGCCAATTGCGCCTGCCTATCGGGCGCAGCATGCGATGAGCCCGCACCTTCCCAAAACCAGCGGCCCCACCAATGCCGACAAGGGCGTGTTGCTGATCATCGCGCTGGTCTGCGTTCCCGTTGCCATCTGCGCCGGCTGGCTCGCCCTGCTGTCCTGACCCCGCGGGGACAAACTTATCCCCGCCACAACAGCCTATGGCATTATCTCCCCATTCCCGACCCCGCGTTTGCACCAGGGTGGGGAGACCGCCGACCTAGGCGATAGCGATGATCTCCAGCTCGTGCTCGCCGACGCTCACGGCGTCGTCCATGGCCTTGCCCATCAGCGCCCGCGCGATTGGCGAAACATAGGAGATCGACCCGGCTTTCGGGTCGGCCTCGTCCTCACCGACGATACGGTAGGTCTGCACCCGCCCGTCGTCGCGGCTGAAGGTCACCGTGCTGCCAAACGCCACCACGGCATTGCTGCCCGGCGCGGGGATCAGTTGCGCAGTGCGCAACCGCTCGGTGAAATAGCGCAGGTCGCGGAACGGATTAGCCGCCTGCCGCCTACGTTCGTTGATGTCCTCTATGGTCATCGCCGCATCATATTCGGCCCGCGCCTCAGCAAGCTGCCGCTGCAGCGCCTTGTATCCATCCGCCGTCACCAGGTTTGGCGCATCCGAAATCGGCCGATCCGGCAGCATGGTCTCCGCGGCGGTTTCGGCACTGTCTTCCTTGGTAAAAGCGACGCTCACGCAAAAATCCTCGTTTACCAGACCACGGCGTGGGTCTGCCCCGTCGCCACGTTGACGAAGCCATTCGGCGCCAGCGGCGACGGCGCCACCAGCACCCAGCGCCACGGTGCGCAGGTCAATGTGGCAAAAGCCAGCCGTTCCGGAAAGCCCGGCCACCAGCGGGGCGAAAACGTCGGCTCATACATCCACTCGACGCTCTCCCCAGCTCGATATAGCCCCTGCATTTCGGCATCCAGCTCATGCGCCGGCCGGCACGTCATCAACCCGCCAACCTCATAGCGCACCGTCGACACCAACTCATTCCGCACCACCAGCGCCCAACCGCCCTGCGTCTCCCGCAACGCATTAACCGCCTTGGCCATCGCCGCATCGGACGATCCAACCACCCAGATATTGTGCTTGTCATGCCCCATCGAACAAGCCAGCGCCGTGTCCTCAGTCTTGGGACCAGTCCCCAACCAGAACATCGCCGAAGTCTTCCCCTCGCCCGAGAACCGATCGACGATCGAAAACTTGGTGATGTTGCGCTCCGGATCGCGCTGCACCAACCCATCTACCACCGCCAATTCCGTGGTGATAAAATCATCCGCCCAATGAAACGGCCGCAACAGCGCCGCACTAACCGTCTCGCGCCCCTCCGGCGCCGCAACGGCAAAATCCGCAGCCATCATCATGCGGTCGATCTTGACGGTCTGCGTAGCCCACCGCGGCCACTCGATTCGAGGCAAAGCGCCCACGTACTCTGGACGCTGCGACACCTGCTCGCCATCAGCCCAGACTTCGGCAATCGACAACGTCGCCACATCATCCAGCAATACCAGATCAGCAAACCGCCCCGGCGCAATCGACCCCACCCAAGGCGTCAACCGCATGTGCCGCGCCGGATTGATCGTCACCAACTGAATGGCAATCTCCGGGCTCAGCCCAGCCTCGACCGCCAGCCGCACATTATGGTCCGTCGCGCCCAGCTTCATCGTGTCCGAGCACGACCGGTCATCAGTACACAGCGCAAACTGGCTCCAGTCCTGCTGCCCGTCCGCCAGCAACCCGCTGAGAATCTCCTTCAGCGAATGCGGTCGGATTTCCATGAACAACCCGCGCCGCAGCTTGTCGGCCACCTCTTCCACCGTCCACGCCTCATGGTCCGACGCCATGCCGGCTGCAGCGAAGGCGTTGATATCGTCGATGGCCCGCATACCCGCCGCATGGCCTTCCACCACGCTACGCTGCTCGAAAGTGGCGCGGATCATGCCCCACAGCCGCTCATAGGACGGGTTCTCCGGGTTCCACACCGCCGGCCAATCCATGACCTCGTCGAGCCCGGCAACCATCAACTGGCTGCTGAGGAAGTCACGCTGTTCGTCATAGCCGAAGTATCCGCCGCCCCACTCATAGGCAGTCGGCGGCACGGCCGAACCGGGCAGCGGGAAAATCTTCATCGGCGAGCCGGCCAGCCGCGCCTTGAGCCAGAATTCGAGATTATGCGGCCCGTCGACGTTGGAAAATTCGTGACTGGCCTCGCAGGTCCAGGTGCAACCATGCGGCAGCACCAGTGCCGCCTCATGTTCCGGCGTCAGGTGGCTCGACTCGATATGCTTATGCACCTCGCCAAATCCGGGCACGGCTGCCAAGTGCGAACGATCCACACGCTCATCCACACTGCCGGGATACTTGCCTGTCGGCCCTACCCACGCAATCCGACGCTCCGACACCACGATCTCCTGATCATCATGCCAGCGCCGCCCGTTAACATCGAGTAGCCGGCCAACCCGAATAGCTCGCGTGGCCCCACGCTTGCCCAGCGCCACCAGCGCCAGATGTTGGCGGATACGCACCTCATCGGCGGCATTGATCAGCAGGTCGTCCGGCAAGTCACTCACGTCAGTCAGTCTCCAGCGCTCGTAGTGGCGCTCAATAGTCTTTAGGCTCGGCAATCCCGTTGATAAACCTCAAAACACACCTTCAGCCCAAAGTTTGAGCTTGCAGTGACATCGCCGCAAAATTAGGCTTCGCTCCGGGGAGCACGCTATTCTCAACCGGCTTTCGCTAAGCGTAGCCGGGATACAAACAGGAAGCCGTCAATGAACAAAATTCTCGTCACCGCCCTGGCGATTTCCGCCACGGCAATGCTCTCCGCTGCGCCTGCCATGGCGCAGGGCAAGACCCTCACGATTTCTTGGTGGGGCTTCAATGGCGAAAAGCTTGAGTCCATCGTCCTCGCACCCTTCCGCGCCCAGTGTGGCTGCGAGATCGTGTTCGAGACCGGCAACAACGGCGAACGCCTCAACAAGATTCAGATCCGCAACGGCGCTGGTGTCGATGTGGCTTACTTCTCCGACAGCTTCAGCCAGCAAGGCATCGAAGCCGGCCTGTTCCAGAAAATCGACCCGGCAAAGATCCCGAACCTCGCCGGCATTTACGACCTCGCCAAGGATCCGCAGGGCGGCTACGGCCCGGCCTACACCATCGGCCGCGTCGGCATCGTCTATGACACTACCAAGGTCACCACCCCGATTACCTCGTGGAACGATCTGTGGCGGGAGGACCTCGCCGGCTCGCTCTCGCTGCCCGGCATCACTACCACGGCTGGCCCAATGGTCGTTATGAAGGCCGGCGATCACGCTGGCGTCGACGCATTCGCCGATGAAGACGCCGCCTTTGCCGCGGTCGCCGAACTCAAGCCCAACGTCGTCAAGAACTACAATACCGGCTCGGAGATGATCAACCTGTTCTCGACCGGCGAAATTTCCGCCGCCATCGCGCAGGATTTCACCCTCGGCCAGATCCAGGCAGCCGTCCCAACCGTTGAGTGGGCTGAACTGTCTGAAGGCGCCATCGTCACGCTCAACACGGTCAACATTCCGACCGGCGCTGCCGACCCCGAACTGGCTTACGAGTTCATCAACTTCATCCTGTCGCCTGAAATCCAGCAGCAGCTGGCCGAGCAGGGCGTCGATGCTCCCGTCGTGACCTCCGTCGAACTGACACCTGAGCAGGCTTCGCTGTGGACATATGGTGCAGACCTGATTGCCGGCCTGCAGCGCATCGACTACGCAAAGATGAACGCCGCCAAGGGTGGCTGGGTCGATCGCTGGAACGAAATTTTCGGCATGTAATCGCCTTCTGGCGGGGCGGCTCCGGCCGCCCCGTCCTCCTTCTACAAGGCCAAATAATGAAACGTTTTGCCGGCTGGACCCTGGCCTTTCCCGCGACCCTGTTGATCGTGGTCTTCCTCGTGCTGCCGGTTCTGGCGACGATCTGGACCACCTTCACCACGCCCGCCGGTCCCTTCGCCACCTACCTGTCCTTCTTCGGCAGCAGCTTCCGCCGCACCGTGCTGTTCCGCACCATCCAGGTGTCGCTGGCCGTCACCGCCATCGCGCTGGTCGTCGGCATCCTCACCGCCTATGTGGTGTCGCGCGCGCCAGGCTGGCTGAAATCCATCCTGATCATCGCCGCGGTGTTCCCGCTACTGACCGGCGTTGTCGTCCGCTCCTTCGCCTGGCTGATCATCCTCGGCAAGAACGGCATCCTCAATTCCACCCTGCTCAAACTCGGCCTGATCAGCGAACCCATCACCATGCTCTACACCCAGGGCGCGGTGATCGTCGCCATGGTCTACCTGTTCGTGCCGCTGATGATCCTGACTCTGGTCGGCGTGCTCGAATCCATCCCGGATGACCTGATCCAGGCCTCGGCATCGCTCGGCGCCAAACCGTCCGCCACCTTCATGCAGGTCACCTTTCCCCTCGCGGTTCCGGGCCTCATCGTTGGCGCCGTGCTGGTGTTCGCCGGCAGCTTCACCTCCTATGCAACACCGCAATTGCTGGGCGGCGAGCAGGTTATGATGATGGGTACGCTGATGTACCAGCAGGCCATGGTCACCTTCGATTGGGTCGCTGCTTCCACCATTGCCGCGGTCATGGTCGTCATCACCATTGCCATCGTGGCAGCGATGAACGCCGTGGCCCGCCGCCTCAACCCGATGGCCACCTGATGACCCGGAACATTCACCCCCTGCTCATCGCCGGCACCGTGCTGGTCTTCATGTTCCTCGTCGGCCCGCTGATCATCGTGCTCGGCGCCGCGCTCAGCGACACCACCTACCTGACGTTCCCGCCGCAGGGCCTGTCGCTGCGCTGGTTCGAAAACATTTTCCAGATCGATGCCTTCCGCCGCACTATCTTCACCAGCCTGCAAATTGCGCTGCTCTCCACTGTCATCGCTCTGATCATCGGCATTCCCGCGGCCTATGCGCTCAACCGCCACCGCATCCAGCTCCCCGGCTGGCTCTCCACCCTGTTCATCCTGCCGGTGCTGGTGCCCGAACTGGTGCTCGGCTTCTCGCTGCTGAAAAACCTCGCGGTGCAGTTCAATTCGCCGATCTACCTCTCGCTACTGTTCGGCCATTCGCTGATCGTGCTGCCCTATGTGATCCGCGTCATCTCGGCCTCGCTGGCATCGTTCGACTTTTCCATCGAGGAAGCCGCGATCAGCCTTGGCTCGCCGCCGCTGAAAACCTTTTTCACCATCCTCTTGCCCAACGTCCGCTCCGGCGTCATCGCGGCGTTCATTCTCGCCTTCATCACCTCGATCAACGACGTTTCCATATCGATCTTCCTGACCGGGCCGGGTCTTTCCACCCTGCCCATCCAGTTGCTCGCGCATATGGAGCAGTTCTTCGATCCCACCGTAGCCTCCGTCTCGGTGCTGCTGATGCTTCTCACCGTGGCCGTGATGGCCGTCGTCGAGCGCACGCTCGGCCTGACCTTCCTGGCGAAATAGTCCCATGACCCAGTCCCTTACGCTCGACTCCATCTCCGCCCATTACGGCTCCACCCAGGTGCTGGAAAACCTCTCGCTCGCCGTCGGCGAAGGCGAGCTTGTCTCGCTGCTCGGCGCCAGCGGCTGCGGCAAGACCACCACTCTGCGCCTCGTCGCCGGTTTTCTGCAGCCAACCTCGGGCACCATCACGCTGGGCGGCCGAGACCTCACCCGCCTGCCACCGCACCAGCGCGATATCGGCTTGGTGTTCCAGAACTACGCCCTGTTCCCGCATCTGTCGGTCGCCGATAACGTCGGCTTCGGCCTCAAGCAGCGCGGCATTTCTGGCGATGCCAAGACCAAGCGCGTCGGCGCCATGCTCGACCGTGTCGGCCTTGCCCACCTCGCCGACCGCCTCCCCGCCGCCCTCTCCGGTGGCCAAAAGCAGCGCGTCGCCCTCGCCCGCGCCCTAGTCATCGAGCCGCCGTTGCTGATGTTCGATGAGCCCCTGTCCAACCTCGACGCCAAGCTGCGCATCGACATGCGGGTAGAAATCCGCCAGTTGCAGCGCGCCAATGGCACCACCTCGGTCTATGTCACGCATGACCAGGAAGAAGCGTTCTCGATCTCCGACCGCGTCGCCATTATGCATGCCGGCCGCATCATGCAGCTCGATACGCCCGAGATCCTCTATCAGCGCCCGGCCAATGCCTTCGTCGCCCGCTTCGTCGGCTTCGAAAACCTGATCGCCATGAAAGTCGTCGAGCGCGACGGCGCCAAGATCACCGCCGAAATGGCCGGCGGCATCCGCCTCACCCTGCCGCTCGAACAGTTCGGCGCCATCCCAGACAGTTTCATCCTCGCCTGCCGCGCCGATGGCCTGCAGGTCACCGACAACGCCGCCATGGAAGGCATTCCCGCCACCTTAGGCCTTCGCACCTATCTCGGCCGCGCCTACCAGTACCAGGCAGAAACCCCAGCCGGCGCCCTCATCGCCAACGGCCCCCTGACCCGCCCGCTGGACGCCGGTGTCACAGCCAAACTCGTCCCAGTCCCTGAACAATGCACCATCCTCGCGCCGGAAGCGGTGTGATGTTTCTGAGCATGATCGATCTGGCAGTCGACACCCTCCCCCTTGCGGGGAGGGATCAAGGGTGGGGGAGGTGCCGCCCGGTGGCTGGCGATAGATAGTGCGAGACCATGACCACCCTCCTCACCAACGCCTGGATCCTCACCCTCGACGACGACCTCACCCAGCATAGCCCCGGCTGGCTCCAGATCGACGGCACAACCATCACCGCCCTCGGCTCCGGCGCCCCGCCAACCATCCCCGGCGCCGAAACCGTGGACTGCGGCGGCGACATCGTCATGCCGGGCATGGTCAACGCCCACTGCCACATGGGCATGTCGGTGTTCCGCGGT
>JAQGKG010000136.1 GCA_028290245.1 Devosia sp.
TGCGGCTTTGTTCACGGCTAGAGGAAGTGCCTAGGCTACGCTGTGGATACCAGAGCCGCAGTGGCCTGAGGCTTTTCTTGCCCCGAGGAGTGAAACCGCTTTATCTCAATGAACAAAGAGTAAATTACGGCTCGTTTGCGTCGAATCTGACCGGATCATTGCGGGAACATTTTCTGGCGTCGGACGGATGTTAAGACCTGCCGCGCAGAGGCGTGCCGGTCTCACGTGACGAAATTGTCAAAAAACCCGTTGACCGTGCCATCGTGAGACAGTGCCCGAAAAAAACCGGGTGAGGCGCAGAGGTTAGTTCTTGAGGCTCGTCAGAACCATCGAAAGATCACCCATGTTGGTGCCGAGCAGCACGCGGTAGGGGATGTAGAAGCCGGTTTCGGCCAGTGGCGCGTACCAGATGATCATGCGGTCGCTGTCGGCCATGTAGGTGGTGATGTCGGAGCTGGTGAAGTGGCCCGAGACCGGGTTGTAGTCGACCGTGCACAGCACGACGGGGCCCTGGTAGCCGGTGCGTGGCGAAGTGGCCTCGTCGTCGCCGGCATAGCTCATGGTTATGTTGAAGCGTTCGACGCCGGTAAAGATATGCGTCTCGCGCTCGCAGAGGCTTTTGTCGAGGCCGCTTCCCTTGATGACGAAAGCCGAGAGAAAATCGCTGACGCCTGTGAGGTGAGACCGCTCAAGCGGCACGCGGTCGTAATTGTCGAGAATCGGCGGATCGACCTTGAAGGCGGATACGCCGCCGCCGGCAAACGAGACGTCGACCGTGAAGGTCTCGCCATTGGCCTTGGTCTGCAGATCGAATTCGTCGGCCTGCAGGTTGCGGCCCGAGGAGCGGCCCGTGGCGCTGGCGGTTGCGGTGCCGCTGGCGACCATGGCGCCGAGGCCCGCGACCTTGGCTGACAGATCAAGGCTGAAGCGGCTGCCGTCGTCCTTGAGATCGACCGTCATGCTGGCGATATTGATGCCGCCAAGGGTCATCACGTAGCTCGCCGTGGCGTTGACGTCGGCGGCCTGTGCGGGCAGGCTCATGAACATGGCCAGCGTGGCGATGGATGCAAGACGGAACGGGATCAAGGCTTGGTATCTCGTGTGCGCGAATCAGCTTGGTGTTCAAAACTGCCTGCCGCAGGTGCTTCCCGCAAGGCGCTCGCGGCTGTTTGAGCCCGCTTCGCCTTGACGGCAGCAGCTGTTTTCTCTAAAGACGCGCCAGATTTCATAACAATCGAGGCCCGTCGCAGGATTTCCTGCCGCGTAGGACCTTTACACAAATAGGATATCTCCCAATGGCACGTCGCTGTGAATTGACTGGCAAGGGTGTGATGGTTGGCAACAACGTCTCCCACGCCCTCAACCGTACCCGTCGCCGGTTCTTGCCGAACCTGGTAAACGTTACCCTGATTTCGGACGCACTGAACCGCGGCATCAAGTTCCGCATTTCGGCTGCGGCCCTGCGCACCGTCGAACACCGCGGTGGCCTCGACGCCTTCCTGCTCAAGCAGAGCGACGACACGCTGTCGACGCTGGCTGCCGGCATCAAGAAGGAAGTGCGCGCCGCCCTCGCTGTCTAAGCGACCGGACGCAATTCGACTTTCAACCGCGTGGAGTAATTTCCGCGCGGTTTTGTTTTTGCGCTATGGTAGTGCAATTCCGCTCCGGTCCTGTGCCGGGTGGCGGTTATATAGAGGTGCATTCTGATGCTTGCTCGTTTCCTGGCGGCCGTGGCCGCTATGGTCGTGGTCGTTGCCGCGTCCAATATCCTGGTTCTCTACCCCTTTGCCGTCCAGCTCGGCTCGGTCAATCTCGCCGACCTGCTGACCTGGGGCGCCTTCATCTTCCCCTTTGCCTTCCTGATCACCGACCTGACCAACCGCTATGATGGCGCCGCCAAGGCGCGCCTCGTGGTGCTGGTGGGCTTCCTCGTTGGCCTCGGGGTCTCGTTCTATCTCAGCTACAATCCCCTGCCCTGGAACGCCGGCGGCATGCCCGCCACGACGCAGCGCATCGCGCTAGCCTCGGCATCGGCATTCGTTGTTGGGCAGTTGCTGGATATCGCCGTGTTCTCGCGTCTGCGCGCCACCAAGGCGTGGTTCCTGCCACCGCTGGTGGGGTCACTGTTCGGCTCGATGATCGATACGGCGATATTCTTTACGATCGCTTTTGCGCCGGCACTGGTCGGAATCGATGCGCTGTTTGGGCTGCAGGACGGCTCGCTGGGCTTCCCGGCGCCTTGGTTGGGCGTGGGGCCTGAGGTGCCGCTGTGGGTGTCGCTGGCTTCAGGTGACTTCCTGGTGAAGTTCCTGGCGGCGCTGGTGCTGCTGGCGCCGTATCGGGCGCTGATGGGTCGGTGGATGCCGCTGCCGGCTGTGGGTGTTCGGGCTTAGGGATACGGCCGGAAGAGTCCCTGTTGGGGTACCCCCACCTAGCCTCCCCCTGATGAGGGGTAGGAATCCTATCGAGTTCGGGGCACCATTTTGCCAAACACACCGGCCTGGCTCCTCCCCCTATCAGGGGGAGGTTGGGTGGGGGGCACCCCAGGAAAACCCTACTTCGGCAGTGCGAATTCCAGCAGCAGCGATCTTTGCCAGTCGTTGAAATTGTTGTCCGAGCCGATCAGTATCCGCAGTTCGCCATCTGGGGCGCTGTGGACGGTCATCGCTTCCATATTGTCGATCGAGCCGCCGGTGGCTGAGAGCAGTAGTTCGCCGACCATCAGGTTGTCGGGTCGAACTTCGGCGGCGGGGACGCGGCGCAGGTTCATGACGAAATTCAGCATCGAAATGCCGCGTTCCAGCACCAGTAGGTCGCCGTTGGGCAGGAAGGCGCATTCGGTTGGGCTCACCACCGGGCTGGTCTGGTAGCTCAGCGGGCCATGGTCGTTCTGACCCAAAAGCTGGGCGCGATGATTACCCGCTTCGTCGAGCATTTCTTCGGTAATCAGCAGCGTCGAGCCGGCGACCGGTGAGGCGGGCGGCGCGATGCAGACCGATTCCAGCGTTTCATTGGTACGGGCGTCGGTGAGCCAGTCGGGGATCGGTATCTCGCGGGCTGGACCGCGGGGAATGCCATTGGTCAAGGCGAACTCGGCGACGCGCGTCAGGTGCTCGAAGCCGACCCGCACCGCAACCGGCGCGCCGTCGCGATAGACCGTGTCGACGCTTTCGGCGTCTTTGGCATATTGGCGCGGCAGCACGTCGCCCTTGGAGTTGCGCATCGGCTCGATGGTGACGCCGATGTAGCCGAACAAGCTATTTGCATCGTCGTAGATCAAATGGCCGGTGACGAAATTGCCGCGATCGCTGGCGAACAGGGCTTGATGGTTTGGCCCGGTTATTGTCAGGCCCGAGAGGCCGCCGAAGGTATCGTCGGGGCTAGTCATGGCGATGCCGCCACGAAAGATCAGTTTGTCCACCGCTTCGCCGACCGCGGCATTGTTGAACTGGGTGACCTGGGTCGCCGTCACCGTCGCTTCGACCGCCATGGCGGGCATGATACCCGCTAGCAGCGTCGTGACGACGGCAGCAGCTACCCTCATCACCTGCCCCGCCGCCGTGTCTGGCTGGGCATTTCTTCGTCGAACAGGGCCGCCAACTCGTCGGTCAGTGCGCCCGCCAGTTCCTCGGCATCGAGCAGCGTCACGGCGCGCTTGTAGTAGCGCGTCACGTCATGGCCGATACCGACGGCAACCAGCTGGATCGGCGAACGGGTTTCGATGTCCTCGATCACCTGACGCAGATGGGCTTCGAGATAATTGCCAGCATTGACGCTCTGGGTCGAGTCATCGACCGGTGCGCCGTCGGAAATCACCATCAAAATGCGACGGGCTTCGGGGCGAGCCATCAGGCGCTTGCGAGCCCATTCCAGGGCTTCGCCGTCGATGTTTTCCTTGAGCAGGCCTTCGCGCATCATCAGGCCGAGATTGCGCCGGGCATGACGCCACGGCTCTTCTGCGGCTTTGTAGATGATGTGTCTGACATCGTTGACGCGGCCGGGCGTGGCGGGACGTCCGGCTTCGAGCCAGGCCTCACGGCTCTTGCCGCCCTTCCAGGCGCGCGTGGTGAAGCCCAGGATCTCGACCTTGACGCCGCAACGCTCCAGCGTGCGGGCGAGAATGTCGCCGCAAATCGCCGCAATGGTGATCGGGCGGCCGCGCATCGAGCCGGAATTGTCGATCAGCAGCGTCACCACAGTGTCGCGGAAATCGGTGTCGTTCTCGACCTTGAAGCTCAGCGCCTGCATTGGATCGGTGACCACGCGGGTGAGGCGCGCCGTGTCGAGCAGGCCTTCTTCGAGGTCGAACTGCCACGAACGGTTCTGCTTGGCCATCAGGCGGCGCTGCAGCTTGTTGGCGAGGCGGGCGACGGCACCGGCGAGGTTTTCAAGCTGCTTGTCGAGCAGGGCACGGAGCTGGTCGAGCTCGTCGGGCGGGCAGAGGTCTGCCGCCTTGACGATCTCGTCATACTTGGTGGTGAACACCTTGTAGTTGAACTGGTTGGAGAGCTGGGTGCCGCCATCCTTGGCCGGGGGCGGCATCGGCGCGTCTTCGCCAGCTTCGGCCGCCGCATCGTCGTCGCTGTCCGCCATGTCGGATTCGATGCCGTCGACATCGCCGGTTTCTTCCGAATCGCCGGCCTGCTCTTCATCCTGGCTCTGGTCGGCGTCGTTTTCGCCTTCGCCCTGCTCGGGTGCCTTGTCGGAGGCATCGCCCTGATCGGGCTCTTGCTGGTCGTCGGATTCCTCGTCGCTGTCGGACGGATCGTCCAGCTCGCTTTCAGGCACGAGGTTGAGGTCACGCAACAGCGCCTTAGCGGCCTTGCTGAACTTTTCCTGATTTTCATACAGCGACAGCAGATCGTCGAGCGACTTGCCGCCCTTGTCCTCGATTTCCTTGCGCCACAGATCGACCAGCGCATGGCCCGACGGCGGCACTGGCACGCCGGCCAGTTTTTCGCGTAGCAGTAGGCCAAGCGCTTCGGCGATCGGCGCATCGCCCCGGTCGCTGACTTCGGCAAAATTGGCGCGGAACAGCCGGTCTTCCAGCATCTCGCCGATATTGCCGACCATGCCGGGCATGCGGACGCAGCCCAGCGCTTCGACGCGAGCCTGCTCCAGCGCATCGAAGGCGGCGCGGGCGATCGGGTCCATCGGCACGCGCTTGCGATGGGTGTCGGGGTCGTGGCTGGCCAGACGCATCGCCATGGCATCGCCCTGCCCGCGGGCAATGGCGATATCGCGCCGGCTCGGCAGGCGGGGCAGATTGGCGAGGCGCGCTTTGTCTGAGGTAAGCAGCGGCCTGTCGGCGGTGAAGGTGACTTCGAGGTCAGCCTTGCCGCCGATGGCGCGCACCGTCGCACCCATGGCGGATTTGAACACCTGGGTCTGGTCGGGCTTGTTGGCTTTGCTGCGCGGTGGTTGTGCCATGGTCTACCGGTTCACTGTGTGACCGGGAAGGAAGGCCCCCTCACCCGGCCCTTTGGGCCGACCTCTCCCACAAAGGGAGAGGAAAAGTTGTGGTACGCTCGGTGCTCCTTGGCTCGCCCATTGGGGAGAGGTCGCCGCCGTAGTGGCGGGTAAAGGAGCCTTTGCGTCAGGCCGTTACGGCGAGGTTCGCCGAGCTCTCCGGCAGGTCTTCGCCGAACACCCGCTGGTAGAATTCGGCAACCACGGGGCGCTCGAGTTCGTCGCACTTGTTGAGGAAGGTCAGCCGGAAGGCAAAGCCGATGTCGCCGTCGAAAATCTGGGAGTTCTCGGCCCAGGTGATGACGGTACGCGGGCTCATCACGGTCGACAGGTCGCC
>JAQGKG010000013.1 GCA_028290245.1 Devosia sp.
CTCTTGATCGAATTTTCCAATGTCGGGTTGCGCTATGGCAATGGTCCAGAAATTCTGCGGGACCTGACCTTTTCCGTCGAACCAGGCTCGTTTCATTTCCTCACCGGGCCATCCGGCGCCGGCAAGACCAGCCTGCTGCGCCTGCTGCTGCTGTCGCTAAAACCCAGCCGCGGACAGGTCACCATGTTCGGCGAGGATGTCAGCAATCTGACCCATGATCGCTTGCTGCAGATGCGCCGCCACATCGGCATCGTGTTCCAGGAATTCCGCCTGCTCGACCACCTGACCACATTCGAGAACGTGGCTCTGCCGCTGCGCGTGCTGGGCCAACCCGAGAGCGAATATCGTCCCAATGTCACCGAACTGCTGGAGTGGGTTGGCCTGGGCGAGCGCATGAATGCCCTGCCCTCGCTGCTCTCAGGCGGCGAAAAGCAGCGCGCCGCCATTGCCCGCGCCGTCATCGCCCGCCCCAAAGTCCTGCTGGCCGACGAGCCCACCGGCAATGTCGATCCGGACCTGTCGAGCCGGCTGGTGCATCTGTTTGCCGAGCTCAACCGCACGCTGGGCATGACCATCATTCTGGCGACCCATGAACTGCCTTTGCTCGACAAATTCAACTATCCGCGCATGCTGCTCTCCAAGGGCGAGTTGGTGATCCATGATTAAGCGCATCCGCTCGCTGATTCCCTCCCGCAGGGGCGCGGCTCCCATCGTTCCCGAAAGAAGCGTCGCCGGCCGCACCCTGCTGCTGCTCATCACCATCATGAGTTTCCTCTCTGCGGTCACCCTCGGCGGTGTGGTTCTCGTGCAAAAATCAGCCATCGCCTGGTCTTCCGATGTCGGCCGCGAGGTCACCATCCAGATCCGCCCCGTCGAGGGCGAGGTGATGGAGAGCAATCTGCGCACCGCCGTCTCACTGGCCCAGTCCACCCCCGGCGTCGCCTCGGCACGCGCCTTGACCATCGAGGAAAGCCAGGCGCTGCTTGAGCCCTGGCTTGGTGCAGGCCTTGACCTCACTGCCATCGAAATTCCCCGCCTTGTCGTGGTGCAACTGGCCGATCCAGCCGATGCCGATATCGAAGGGCTGGAGCGCAATCTCGGCGCCATCAACGGCGCCAGCCTCGACACTCACGCCGCTTGGCGACAGCAGCTCAATACCATGGCCGGCACCATCGTCGTTTCGGGGCTGCTGATATTGATCCTGATCGGCGCCGCCACGGTTCTCGCTATCGTCTTCGCCACCCGAGGCGCCATGGCGACCAATCGTGAAATTGTCGATGTGCTGCATTACATCGGCGCGTCCAACAAGTTCATTGCCGGCGAATTCCAGGGGCGTTTCCTGTCTATCGGCCTGCAAGGCGGCCTTGTCGGCACCGTCGCCGCCCTGCTGTTCTTTGCCGCAGCTGGTACTGCCGCTGGCGGCATGCTGTCGAGTGAGGCCGGGGCCCAGGTCGGCGTGCTATTCGGGCGTTTTGCGCTCGGTCTCGCCGGCATTATCGGTATTGCGGCAGTGGTTCCGGTCATTGCCGCACTGACAGCCATCACCTCGCGCGTCACCGTGCGCCGCTTCCTTGCTGAAACCTCCTGATCCAGCAAGACGCACTCGCCAAAACGCCGTTTGCCCATTAAGAGGCAGCATGCGGCGCCCCGTCGCTGGAGAGGTTCATGGCAGTCCTACAAGCCCTGCGCACCGCGGTATTCTACATTTTATTCATCGGCCAGACCGCCCTCGTGGCGATAACGCTTGGCACTATTGCGCTGATCAGCGGCCGCACGCCGGCTAGCTGGGCCATTGCCAAATACTGGTGCCGCTCCAGCCTCAAACTCGTCCGCTACATAGCCGGCGTCAAAACAACAATGACCGGCATGGAAAACATCCCCGAGGGTGGCTGCATAATCGCCAGCAAGCACCAGAGCGACTGGGACGTTTTCGCCATGTTCCCATACACTGGTCGTCCCGCCTATATCGTCAAGAAGGAGCTGATGCGCATTCCCTTCTTCGGCTGGGCCGCCCGGTCGCTCGACTGCATCGAGGTTGACCGCCGCAAAGGCGCCGAGGCCATTCCGCTGATGATGGCCCAGGCCCATGCCGCCGTAGAACGCGGCTGCCGCATCGTCATTTTCCCCGAAGGCACCCGCAAGGCAGCACTGGCAAAGCCCGACTACCGCCAGGGCATCGTCCGGCTCTATATGGAGCTCAATGTACCGGTGGTGCCCGTCGCGCTGAACTCAGGCCTGTTCTGGGGCCGAAACAGCCTATTGATCTGGCCGGGCACCGCCGAGGGAAAATTCCTACCCCCGATCGAAGCAGGCCTCTCCGCCGATGTTTTCATGGCACGCCTCAAATCCGCCATCGAAGACAATTCTAACGACATGATTCTAGACGCGCTCGATCGCGGCCTCGGCCGCCCGGTTAGCGATGAATTTCAGGCCAAGGTTGATGCACTTCGCGTAGCACGGCCAAGCCGCCAATAACCACTACATGTTGACGCCCTTTGCGAACGGGAACATACATCTAGATACCACCCAGTGTGGCACTTGACACATATGGTGTTTTGTTCTAATTTTGTTCTCATTGAACACATGTCGGGGACGGGGCGTGAAATGACTGGAATAGTGGAAAGCAACGTTCTGGTTCACGGTTTCGGCCGTCACAGCAATTGGCAGGGTCGCTCGGGCCAGACCTATGACCTGCTCAGCGAAAACCTCGAACGTTTTGGCATGAGCGACACTCACTTGTTTCTGCTCGCCAATGGCAGCCATGTGATGTGGGTTGGCTCGTCTGCCGAACTGGTCGCCGATCCGATGAGCCGCACGCGCTTCCGGCTGGCGCTCGATTGCGCCGATCGCGTCTTCCGCGTGCTCTCCGTCGGCACCGCCGAACGCCTCAGCACCATCTGGGATCTCGAAGGCGCCGAACCCCTGCAGGCACAAGCCGCCTGAGGTTGAATAGGCACCTCGCGACGCAAGGGCGCTCGCCGCGGACTTGATCTGCGGAAGACCACGGTGGATGGGTTGGAATTGAGCCACATGACTCTTTCAAAATCCCCTAGCCAAGCCCCGTCTCTTCCTCTATAGACCCCGTCAACCCCTTCAGAGATGAACTCTCTGGGCCGCTTTCGGCGGCGCAACGATATTGAATTCGGAGTACCGACCATGGCAGTGCCAAAACGCAAGACCTCGCCAATGAAGCGCGGCTTCCGCCGTTCGCACGATGCACTCGCTGCAGGATCCTTTGTCGAAGACAAGGATTCCGGCGAACTGCGCCGTCCGCACCACATCGACCTCAAGACCGGCATGTACGGCGGTCGTCAGGTCCTGAACGTCAAGAAGTAATTCGAAAGACGGGGCGCGCTCTGCCCTGCTTTCTGCTATTGCGACGGCCGATCCTCTAACCAGGGTCGGCCGTTTTGCTTTGCGCATCATACCCAAAAGTGCGCAGCGGTTTTCGGACGACTCTGATGCGCCTACAATAAGCTAGCCGCTTGTGACGCGGCCAATCAGGGAGTGACTCTATGAGCATGCGCGTTGAAGCGGACACCATGGGCACCATCGAAGTGCCCACCGACAAATATTATGGCGCGCAGACGGCCCGTAGCCTGATGAACTTCGATATCGGCGGCGAGAAGATGCCAGTCGAAATCATCACCGCTTTCGGCGTGCTCAAGAAGGCCGCGGCCCTAGCCAACCACAAGCTAGGTCTGCTCGATGAAACCACCCGCGACCTGATCATCGCCGCTGCCGACGAGGTGATTGCCGGCAAGCTGGCCGAGCACTTCCCACTCGTCGTCTGGCAGACCGGTTCGGGCACCCAGTCCAACATGAACGTCAACGAGGTCATCTCCAACCGCGCCATCGAGATGGCCGGCGGCACCATGGGCTCGAAAAAGCCCGTGCATCCCAATGACCACGTCAACATGAGCCAGTCGTCCAACGACACCTACCCCACGGCCATGCATATCGCCGCTGTGGAAGCGCTGGAGAACTACCTGTTCCCGCGCGTAACGCTGCTGCGCGACACGCTGCACGCCAAGTCCGAAGAGTTCATGGATGTGGTCAAGATCGGCCGCACCCACCTGCAGGACGCGACGCCGCTGACCCTGGGCCAGGAAATCTCCGGCTGGGTTGCCCAGATCGATTACGCCATCTCCGCCGTCAAGGTCAGCCTGCCCCAACTCAAGGAGCTGGCGCTCGGCGGCACTGCTGTCGGCACCGGTCTTAACGCCCATCCCGACTATGCCGTGGCCGTCGCCAAAGAGATCGCTGATCTCACCAGCCACGACTTCGTCACCGGCCCCAACAAGTTCGCCCTGCTGGCCGGCCACGATGCCTTCGTCGGCACCTCGGGTGCGCTAAAGCAACTTGCCGTCGCCTTCATGAAGATCGCCAATGACGTGCGCTGGCTGGCCTCGGGTCCCCGCTCGGGCCTAGGCGAACTTATCATCCCGGAAAATGAGCCCGGCTCATCGATCATGCCGGGCAAGGTCAATCCGACCCAGTCCGAAGCCATGACCATGGTCGTCGCTCAGGTGATGGGCAATGACGCCGCCATTGGCTTTGCTGCGAGCCAGGGCAATTTCGAGCTCAACGTCTTCAAGCCCGTCATTGCCTATAATTTTCTGCAGTCCGTCCGCCTGCTGGCCGACAGCGCCAAGAGCTTCAACGACAACTGCGCTGTGGGCATCGAGCCGGACCGCGCCCGCATCAAGGAACTAGTCGACAAGTCGCTGATGCTGGTCACTGCGCTCAACCGCCGAATTGGCTACGACAACGCCGCCAAGATCGCCAAGACAGCGCACAAGAACGGCACCACCCTGCGCGAAGAAGCCATCAAACTCGGCCTGCTCACCGGTGAAGAATTCGACGCCGAAGTAAAGCCCGAACAAATGGTCGGGCCGCTCAAGCTGAAGAAGTAAGTCGGTATGGTGGCCGCTGCTAGGCAGCGGCTGCCCGCTCTGGCATGGTGCGCCCAACCACATTGGAGCCGTGCCATGACCGAGACCGTCTACATCCCACCCCATGGCAATCGCGTCACCCAGCGCGGCATCTTCATTCCGCCGCTGCTGGTCGTGCCCTTCGTGCTCTACAATATCGCGGCGCTGCTGTTCTTTGGCGGCTCGCCCCTCGGCTGGACCATTGGCCTCTTCACCATTCCCATGGTCTCCGGCACGCCATGGGCCATCACGGCCGGTGATTTCCTGCTGGTCATCGGCATTGTCTGCCTGTTCATCGAAGTGCTGAAGTCCACCAACAGCAGCCGCACCTCGATCATCGAGCACATGCTCTCGATGGTGCTGTTTGTGGCTTTCCTGATCGAGTTCCTGCTCGCCGGAGCCGCGGCCAGCTCGGTATTTTTCCTGCTCATGGTCATGTCGCTGATCGACGTCGTCGCCGGGTTCACCGTCTCGATCACCAGCGCCGGCCGCGACGTCAGTATGAATTAAAGCATGTCTCCCGAAAGTGGCCGCCGGTTTCGGGGCAAAGACATGCGTAAAACAAGAATCTAACGCGCAGAGAGCGATCTGAAAGATCGCGACGCGCGTTAGGCGACGATCGACGTCCTATAACCCATAGGCATCCGTTTGATCGCGACGCGCGCGCCTGCAGAGTAAGCGCCAATCGCACCCTCCGAACTACCGCGGCGTCGCATCCGCTGCGGCGCTAGATTGGCGCGCTCGGCCAGCAACTGGCTGACGAACGCAGCGGTAGTCACATTGCGTAGCAGTGATGGCT
>JAQGKG010000017.1 GCA_028290245.1 Devosia sp.
TTCTTGATATGCGTGATCAACTCCGATGCCTTGACCGTGTAGATCATGTTCCGGCCTTCGGCCTGCTTGCGCCAGGTCTGCACGCTTCCCAATGTCGGCCACGAATAAAACGGCGCGTTCAGCTCGACGGTGCAGAAGTGGTCGGCGTAATGCGCGAACCACTCCTTGGTCGGCATCTGGGTCGGGTAAAAACTGCCTTTCAAATGCCAGTAGAACCATCCCGAACATCCAATATTGAGGGCAGGCGGTGCCGCGACCGGCAGAAACCCTTCGCCCTCTTCCGCAAGCAAGCGCGCCTTGTGCATCTTGCTTGCGCGCAGAATGGTGATCTCGCGCTGCTTGATGCGCTTGGCCGCCTTTTTCGCGCGGCGTTCGTCGATGGTCAGCGTAGTTTCAGCCATGCCGGCACAACCTACGTGGGTGCGGAGTCGCGGTGAACGACCGCCTTTTCCAGATCCTCGACTTCCTTCTCGAGATGCTGCGGGTCTTTAGTGGGGTCCGGCACCGGAACCCCCTTTAGTGGATCCTTGGCCCGCTCCTCGGCCGCCACCTCAATACCCAACTGATCTGCGGCGTCTCCCTCGCCGGCAATGACTTCGGCTGCCTGGTTTGGTGCAATACCAAAATTGTCCACCAGGAAGTGAACTTCCCTCTTTTGATCGACCGCCTCGTTTTCAGCCATGACTGTCTCCTGCTTGTAAGCCGCTCCCCGTGGGTGGCGCGGTATCGACGTCAATGCCTCTGATCCAGCGGAGTTGCACCGGGTTCGCAGGATGGCGAAAGCCGCGCACCTGAGAGAAGTTCGTCTGCGGATGGAACAGGTCTTGATCGGCGCCGTTGGCGTTGTTCACGAACAGGAGATCTCGGATGTTTATGCGTGTCGACAGACTGATCACGGATTTGCCGCCGCCTACGAAGCAAGATCCAAACGCCGCCGCCGCGCTTCAGGAACTTCTGGGCGGCAAGTACGGCGAGATGTCCACGCTCGGAAACTACATGTTCCAGAGCTTCAATTTCCGCTCCAAGGACAAGCTTCGGCCGTTTTACAGCCTAGTCGCCTCGATCACCGCTGAAGAACTCGCGCATGTGGAACTCGTCAGCAACGGCGTCGCTATGCTCAACAATGGTCCTGAAAAGCCCAAAGGTGACATGGGAACTGGCGGGGACATCTCCAAGTCGCCGTTCGAAGCCATGCAGGATATCCGCCTCGCCGCAGCTTTTCTGTCAAACGGCGGTGGCGCCACCCCCGTCAATTCCAACGGCGTCTCGTGGAACAACGACTTCATCACCACGACCGGCAATGTCATCTTTGATCTGCTGCACAATTTCCACCTGGAATGCGGTGCCCGCCTGCACAAGCTGCGGGTCTATGAGACGCTTAGCGGGGACGACCTGACTGGTCGGGAAGTCTGCGGTTACCTGCTGGTTCGCGGTTCGGTCCATGCCCACTCTTATGCGCTCGCCCTCAAGAAGCTGACCGGCGTCGAAATTGAGAAAATGCTGCCGACGCCCAACATCAACCTCTCCAAGATCCCGGAATGCCAGAAGTACCTCGACGAAGGTTCGCATCGCCGCCTCTACACCTGGAGCCAGGACGACTACAAGGAAATCTCCGGCATCTGGTCCAATGACGAAGTCGCCCTGCCAGGTGATCCGCCGGGCCCGCTCGAAGTCGTCGAAGGCATGCCTGCAGGCGGCAAGATGCAGCAGTTGCAGGGCGTCCCATCTGCCTTCACGCCGGATTATGCCCCTGAAGAATTCTACGAAATCGCGTCCAAGCTCTACCAGGCTTCGCGCTAATCAATCCACGGGGTGGCCCAGCGCCGCCCCGTTTATCTCTCCACTATCCCATTACTAAGGCGCCTCGATGCCACTATTCGTCATAGTTCGTTTCATCTTCACGCTGCTTTCGCTGTTCATTCTCGGCGTGGCGGCCTATTTGCTCTGGAACTGGTATGATGGAGACCTCATCCGGCAAGCAGACGGTGACATCATTCGCGTGCGTACGGACTGGTTCCTCTGGGTCGGGCTCGGCCTGCAGGCGTTTTCTTTCCTCGGTCGCCCGGTCATCACGCCGTTGCTGGCAAAGCCGGATACGGATCCGACTTCTGCAAAGCGTGACAATGGCCAAGTGGTTGAAGGTGCAAGCGGCTCTCGCCTCTATGTCGAACAACATGGCAATCCGGCCGCGCCACCCATCATCCTGGTGCATGGTTGGGCGATGGACAGCACCATCTGGTTTTACGCCAAGCGCGATCTGGCCCGGAATTTTCGCGTGCTGAGCTGGGATCTGCCTGGAATGGGCAAATCCACACCTGCATCGCCCTCAGCCATTGGTCTCAGCGAATTTGCCCAAGATCTGAAAATCATCATTGGCCTCGCAGGCGGCAAAAAGGTCATCCTCGTGGGTCACAGCATCGGCGGGATGACAATCCAGACTCTTGCTCGCGACGAAGCCGCGTTCTTCAACCAGCACGTCGCCGGAACAGTCCTGGTCAACACAACCTACACAAACCCATTGAAGACGATGATTTTGAGCGGGCTGGCGCAAGCCATCCGCTGGCCGCTACTCGAGCCTTTGATGCGTCTTGGCATCTTGCTTCAGCCGCTGGTCTGGCTAAGCGGTTGGCAGAGCTATTTCAGTGGCACCGCTCACATTGCCAACCGTCTCGGCTTTGGAAAATACGTCACCCGCAGCCAACTTGAGCACACAACTCTCCTGTCCACGCGCAATCCGCCCGGTAATATCCACCGCGGCAATCTCGCGATGTTTCGCTGGGACGCCACCAAGGCCATGACGAACATCACATCGCCTTTGCTCGTTCTGTCCGGAGCCATGGACATCGTGACCAAGCCCCAAGCTGGTCAAACCATAGCAAATGATCGGGCAGGCGGGATTTATAACGAGGTAGAAGGAGCAAACCACATGGGCTTCCTGGAACGCCCCGATATCTACAACGCCGCCATCGCAACCTTCGCCAATACGGCGCAGGCCACGCAATCACCATTGTGAGGTATGAGGCTGGTCACACTCAACGCGGCCAGCCACGCAATCACGCCCTCGGCCCAATGAGGCGATCCCTGTCCATCCTCCTCTCGCATATGCTATGGCAGCCACTAAATTAGCCGCTCCAACGGTCCGGACCGCCGAG
>JAQGKG010000030.1 GCA_028290245.1 Devosia sp.
AGTCACGGAGAGCTTGCTAAACCATGTCAGCGGCAGCCGCGCCGGCATCGTCGGCGTCTATCAACGGCACGGTTGGGACACTGAAAAGCGCGTGGCGCTAGAGGCATGGTCCGCATCCGTCATAGACCTAGCCGCAAAAAGCCAGAACTCGTTGGACGTCATCGACCTAGGCGCCGCCCGACGGCACAAAGGCGCGTGAAGGCAGGCGCGTGATGGACCTCGATGATGAACAAACCAGCGTCTTGGGCGCAGCCGTTAGCTTAATTCTGCTCTCGATGAGGAACGGTGCGGACCGAGTTTCTGCGCATGCGCTGCTTGACGCTGCACTCGATCTCGCCGCTTCTGGTAGCGACGATGGGGCAGGCCGTGATGGCAGGCTGTCACAGGCTGCAGCGCTTACCCTCGCTCGCCTCGTGGCAAACTGGCTGGTGCCAGAACATCACGATCGAATAGACTGGCACGAACTTGCTGACGCCGATCCGGCCGGCTGGCGCGAAGCCGTCGTCGATTGCCTGCGAAGCGCGCCACTTCTCACTCCGCCTGAAGTGCTTGATCAGTTGATGTTTGGGTTGATGACTCTTGACGATGGTTCAGCGACGCCATCAACGATTTTATCGCCTGCGCCGAAGGCATCAGGTAAAGGAAGCAATCCGGCAAGCCGAAGAGCCTTCGAACAAGCGCTACACGCGTGGATCGCGATGGAAAAGGCGAGAGGGCGCCCAGCCACAACGTTGCGCAATGAGGTCGCACGTGCCGTAGGAAGAACCGTAAAAGCCGTCGATATGTGGTTACTTGAGTGGCGGCGCCGCGATGGACCGGCATCGGTCGCTCTGGTTTTGAAGGCCGCCTATGACTTGGGTAGAGGAAGAGCGCCAACGTTCCCGGTGTCCGACGAAATCATGCTCTTGCGCCTTTGCTCCTTACCCCTCCTCGCCGCTGGTTGGCGTCACGGTGTCTCCAAGGAAAGCTAGTTTTCCGCGACCAAAACTGGGAATGCATCGTCGCGCTTCGTGGCTAGTGCAGATGTCGGCGCCCACTGACGGCGCCTCTACGCCAATGGCGGCGTAGATGCGGATGCAAACGCGCCATGAACGATACCAGCCCCGACATCAACCAGCTGCTCACCGCAGGCGAGATCGCCGACTTGGGTGGCCCGAGCCGCCGCACGCTGGAGCGGCTCCGCCAGGAAGGTGGCGGCCCGCCCTACGTTCGCTGGGGTGTGAAGATCATTCGCTATCGCGTCAGCGACTACCAAGCTTGGCTGGCTGCGAATTGCTTCAAGCACCTCGCCGAAGAGCGGGTCTCGGCCCGCAATGCCGGTAAGCGGGGGTAGAGCTCGGCCCGCGTTAGCGAGGCCGAGCATCCGTTTGTCGCTGTCCGGGGGGACACGCTGAACGTGGCGTCACGACCACACTGATGCGAGCCGAGCGATGCGTCGTCGGCAATGTACTCTGTCCTCACCGCCGCCCTCAGGCCGGCCCCTACTTCTGCAAGCTTTGGCGTGCCGCAGGGCGCGTCCGTATGGCACCGCCGCCATCCACAGGCGCTCCTTGACGCACTGGCACCGTACCAGGATGCCGCGCCGCACGTTTACCGACTCGCGCACCGACTGCTTCCTCGATTGCCTCGGCGCTTGCTTGCCAGTCAGAACCTTCGCACCGCCTGCCCTGCGCCATTCTCTTCCGTGCTGCCGCTGAACTTGGCCGCCTCCTGCCCATGGATCGCCATCGACAGCATCGAAGCACGGAACGCTTTACTCTTTGACCTCGATCATGATGACGGCGCCGAGTTGATCGCTGCACTCCCCGAAGCGATACGGCCTTGGCTGATCATCGATCCATTTAGTGGCAGGTCGCATGCAATTTTGTTTTTGCACACGCCGGTCATCACCACCGCTAGCGGAAGCACTCGCGCGATGGCCTTTGCGGACCATGCACACCGAATGATGGCTGAGTGGCTGTGTGCAACGCCGCTGCCGCAGCGAAGCTTGGTGAAGAATCCACTGGGTCGGGCCGACACTTTGCTGGGAACACAGGTCCGTCGATCGCCCCATCCGACGTCGCTAGTGACATGGGATGCTTGGGAAGCTTCGGAGTCGGAGTTGCTATGGCACACGATCCCGGGCGCTGATGCGGTAGAACTACGTGATGTTGTCGCCACTCTGGCGGACGAAGCCAGTCAATCAGGAACGGTTGCTTTTCGCCCTTGCCGGTACGCTTCCCGCCACCCGGAGCCAAGCGCAACGGGCCGTAACTGCAACCTGTTCGATCAGGTTCGCTTTTGGGCATACGAACATGCGGAGCAAGACGGGGGTGCGATCCTGGCCGAGGCCCAGCGCGTAAACGCGTGCATGAGCAACCCACTTCCAGCATCAGAAGTCGCGGCTACCGCCAACTCAATCAGCGGCTTCATGGCCCAAAGGTACAAGCCTCGGCATGGGCTCGGCAGTACTCGCGGCCGTGATCGCGTAGGCGGCCAAGGCCTCTCGGCCAGCGAGCGCAAATCCGCAGCCGGCATCAATTCTGCAGCCATGCGGAGGTCGGCAACTGACAGCAAGATTGCAGGCGCTGTGGCAGCAATGCGTTTGGGCAGGGAAAGCATCACGCAGGTTGCCTTGGCGGCGCATTCAGGCGTCAGCTTGCGGACCGTCAAAGGGCGCTGGCGCGACATCAGGGTCGACCGGGAGTAGGTGCAATACGCTGCGCTATCAGGTAGTGGGCTTCATCAAGGGTCGCTCCACTTAGGGTGGGGTGCCGCAAATCGGCGATTAACCAAACGCCTGTTTGGCGCGGCCTTAACTGACCTGCCCCCTTGAAAGTGGCCCGCTGGCTATGAGAGTCCGGCCGGCACTTGGTCCTGCCCCCAACTCTGGTCCAGGGGCTAGCAAGTTCTCGGGCTGGTTGAGCTTGGTTGGCGAAGGCGGCTGGGGTCAAGTTTCCCAGGGCTGAGTGCGGTCTCTCGTCGTTGTAGTGGCACCTCCATTCCTCGATGCGCGGCCTGGCATCTGCCAGGGACAGGAAC
>JAQGKG010000032.1 GCA_028290245.1 Devosia sp.
CCATTTCCGGGGCCATTGCCACCGACTACAAGAGTTCCGGTCGCCAGCCAGCCACCGATCCCAACCAGGATCAGTAGTGCTACGCCGTAAGAAAATAGTGCCCGCATGAAGTATCGCCCCTTTACTCAGCCGCGTCTTTAGTCGGCTCGGCTCGCGCCAATGTGATCAGTTCGTGCATATGGGAGCGCATGTGCCGTTCGGCAAGCTCCATGATAGCACGCCCGTAATTGATGACCCATGTGTCACCGGCATTGCTGCCACGCTCCGAAGCGGCCTCTTCAAGCTGCTTGCGGTTGTCCATGAGTTTCTGCAGAAATTCTTGGGACCGTGCCGCCACCAGATCGGCGGGAAGTATATGGGCAAAGCGCGCCAGCAACAGGAACGGGCTGCGGAACATATCCGGCCCGAGCGGGCCTGACAGTTCTTCGGCGAAGGCCTCACGGCCCGCTTCAGTAATGGAATAGACCTTCTTGGCCGGTTTACCGACCTGCTGTTCGGTCCTGCTGGTGACGAGTTTTTCGTTCTCCAGCTTGGCCAAGGCAGGGTATATCGAGCCGAAGCTCGCTTCGACAAAATACGAGCACTCGCCATCGACGCATTGCTGCCGGATATCATATCCGGTTGCTTCGCCCTCATAGAGGATCGATAAACAGAGAGTTCTGACGTTCATGCGCGCTGATCCTGTGGACCTATGCTGGTCCGATATATGCCGGGTGTTTATAGGTCCGGCCTCGATCGCGCAAGTTATACGGCCGCACTAATGCAACAGATCAGTTAAGATCAGATTGCATGGCTCGCTCGAATGGATTGCTTTCGAGCCATTTCCGCCAAGAAGTTCCCAGTATTGCTAGTCTAAGCTAGCAAGCGCGTCATTTCGACTGCGGCTCGCCGGGCCAGCTGCATGCTCGAGGCAGCCACGAAATACGGGTTCAGGAACGCCACGTTATGCTTGCCATACCGCATCCGCTCGCCGTCCAGCGTTACCACGGCGCCGCCAGCGGCCTCCAGCACTGCCTGACCGGCAGCAGTGTCCCACTCGCAGGTCGGGGTGAACCGTGGATACAACTGCGCATCGCCTCGCGCCAAAAGGCAAAACTTTAGCGAGGATCCCACCGAGACGTCGGCCTCGACATCCAGCGTCTGGCAAAGCTGCGCCAGCGCTGCATGCCCGTGCGACCGGCTCGCCACGATGCGCAGGCGCTCATCCAAAGCCACGGCGATGCGTGTCCGTTCGGAAACCACGCCATTGAGCGTATTGCAAAACCAGGCGCCCGACGGGTCGCCGATAAAGGTCTCGCCCGTCACTGGCGCCAGCACGACGCCCATTACCGGCACGCCATGCTCGACCAGCGCGATATTGACCGTGAATTCGCCGTTGCGCTTGATGAATTCCTTGGTCCCGTCGAGCGGATCGACCACGAAATACCGCTCGCCCAGCGTTGGGATGATCCCCGCCGCGACGCTTTCCTCGCCCAGCACGGGAATACCGGTTGGCCGCAGATATTCTAGAATGATCGCCTCGGCAGCTGCATCCGCCTCCGTCACCGGCGAACCATCGGCCTTGCTGACTGCCGTGATCGGGCGTGCATAAACGTCGAGGATCACCTGCGCTGCCGCAATCGCGGCCTCAAGCACCAAAGTCGTCAGGCCCGCGTTAGTCGGCAACTGCGTGGCAGCGGTCATTGGTTTCTCACAAATCTCGCCGCTGCTTTACGCGCCGGTCATAGCGCATGCAACACCCGCTGCCTGCACCGGGGCTAGACGTGGTTTTTGACCGTATGGTCCGCCTGGATTATCGCCTTCGTCAGACTGCCATTGGCCGGATACAGCGGGATCAAACATGCCTGCAGCGCGTGATAAATGTCAGGCTTGCCAACAAACAGCCGTGACGTCGGAGTCAGGTCTTCCTTGAGCTCGCTCAGCCAGCCACCACGCGCATGGTCGATTACATAGTTCTCGGCATAGTCCCACAGCTTGCGATACCAGGCCTCGAAATAGTCGCTGTTGTCATAGGCTGAGATATAGGCCGCCGCGCTGATCGCCTCGCTCACTGGCCACCATAGCTTTTCGCGCATGATCGGCTGGTTGTCCCAGTCCAGCGTGTAGAAGAACCCGCCATGCGCCTTGTCCCAGCCCAGATCGATCGCTTGGCGGAAGAGTTCGCGCGCCGCGCCAGTCATCCACGACGACCGCTTCTCGCCCAAGATCCATAACTGATACAGTAACCGCGACCATTCCAGCCAATGCCCTGGTGTCGCGCCGGAAGGCCGGAACATCTCGTTGCCCTCGTAGCCCTTGTCGAGCACCCAGTTCGCGTCGAAATGCTCGGCTACCCGGTGCCCCAAAGGCACGGCGTTCTTGAGGATGATCAGCTCGGCAATCCGCTCGGCCTTGTGCAGATAATCCTTGTTGCCGGTCGCCTCGAACGCCGCCATCAGCGCCTCGGTCATGTGCATGTTGGCGTTCTGGCCGCGATACGGCAGCAGCTGCGACCAGTCTTGATTATACTCGTCCCGCACCGAGCCGGTCTTGTCGTCCCAGAACCGCGCATTGATAACCTGCGTCACATCCGCCAGCATCTGATCAGCAAGAGGATGCCCGACCAGCTTGGCACTCGAAGCCGCCAGCAGCACGAAGGCATGCCCGTAAGCTTGCTTTGATCCATTGGTGACGCCGCTATCATTGAGCCCCCAAACATAACCGCCATGCTTGGCGTCGCGATGCTGCTCCCAAATATAGCGCATGCCATGATCAATGATTTCGTCCGATCCCGGCCGCCCCAACAGGCTCCCCAGCACCGCGCAATGCACCATGCGCGTTGTCACATGGATTTGCCGCGTGGAATTATCCGTATCCAGCGGCACACCCTCGTCGTCCAGCTCAAAAAATCCGCCCTTGGGATTGATCGAAGGCGACTCGAAAAAGTCGTACAGATTGTTGGTCTGCCGCATCAAATACTGCCGATGAAACGGCCGCTGCGGCCACGGGCTCGAATTCGTCTTGGCAAGCGTCAGCGGCACATCGGTCATAGCGTGGCTCCTCATTACCCGAGCTATAGCCAGCCCGTCGCAACGTTGCAATTACAGAGGTCCA
>JAQGKG010000143.1 GCA_028290245.1 Devosia sp.
CGAAGGGGTTGCCGCGCAGCACGGGGCTGTTGCCGGCTGCCAGCACCACGATCATGGTTTCACCCACGGCGCGGCTGACGGCAAGCAGGAAGGCGCCGACGATGCCGGGCAGGGCTGCAGGCAACAACACGTTGCGGATGGTCTCGGACTTGGTGGCGCCGAGGCCATAGGCGCCGTCGCGCAGGGTGCGCGGCACCTGGTTGAGAATGTCATCGGAGAGGGAAGACACGAAGGGGATGATCATGATGCCCATGACGACGCCGGCAGTCAGCGCGCTGGTGGCATTGATCGAAAGGCCGAAGACATTGCCCACATCGCGCAGGAACGGGCCTACGGTGACGAGAGCGAAGAAGCCGAACACGATGGTCGGGATGCCGGCGAGAATTTCGATCATTGGCTTGGCAACGGCGCGCAGGCGGGGATGAGCGTATTGGCTGAGGTAGATGGCAGCCATCAGGCCGACCGGGACCGCCACCAGCATGGCGATGCCGGTGATCATCAGGGTGCCGACCAGCAGCGGCAGCAGGCCGTAGCTGCCCCAGTTGCCAGCGCTGCCAGCATTGTTGGGGTTCCAGACCGTGCCGAAGAAGAAGTCGAGCGGGTTGATGAAGGTGAAGAACTTGTAGGCTTCGGTGACCAGTGAAGCGACGATGCCCACGGTGGTCAGAATGGCGACGGCAGAGCAGGCGAGCAGCGCCACGTTGACGACACGCTCGACGGCGTTGCGGGCACGAAGGCGGGCTGTGACGCGGCTGCGGGCATAAAGGAGCGCAGCGCCACCGGCAACGGCAGCCACCAGCAGCACGCCGACGAAAGTCAGCATCTGGAACGAGCGCAGGGCATCGCCAGCGGACTGTTCGAAGGGCTGGATTTCACCGGTTACGCCATAACCGGAGGCAATAGCATTGATGCGGGTGATGGTGGCATTGAGGGCGGCCTGGTCGAGGCCAAGCAGGATATCCTGCGGGATCTGGGAGACCGTGTAGCTGTGGGTCAGATCGCCACCGAACCAGCCCCAGAGAGCAAGTATCGCAAGTGCGGGCAGCATGGCCCAGATGGCTACGTATGAGCCATGATATTGCGGGCGCGAGTGAACCTTGACGCCTTCGGCAGTCACGAGGTTGCGGCTACGAGACCAGCCAGACTGGTAGGATACGCCCAGCAGCACCAGAAGCAATGCGGCTACGATCAAGGCATTCATGGGAAGCGCCCCCGCTGGAAATAAAGTGGGCCGCGCTTTGCAGCGCGGCCCGGTCGATTTACTTAGCGCCGGCTTCGAAAGCAGCCAGGACTTCAGCCGTCTTGTCAGCTGCCTGAGGGATCAGGCCAGCGGCTTCGAGAGTGCCACCGGCACCCGAAGTCTGCTCGGACAGGAAGAACTGTACGTATTCTTCGATGCCGGGGATGACGCCGATGTGCTGGCCCTTGACGTAGAAGAACAGTGGGCGCGAGACGGGGTATTCGCCGGCAGCAACGGTTTCAGCCGATGGGACGATGCCGTTGACGGTGGCAACCTTGAGCGAGTCGGTGTTCTGCTCGTAGAAGGACAGGCCGAATACGCCGACTGTTTCAGGGTTCGAAGTCAGGCGAGCCAGAGTTTCGGTGTAGTCGCCCGAAATCTCGATAACCACGTCCTGACGGAATGTGGTGGTAGCGGCCTTCTTTTCGTCGTCACTCAGGCCTTCAGGAAGACCGGCTTCTTCAGCGCCAGCATCGACGACTTCGAGCTGGAACACTTCACGAGTGCCGTGATTGGTGCCGGGGATAGCAAGCGAGATTTTCTGATCTGGGAGCGAAGCGTCGATCTCGGACCACTTGGTGTAGGGGTTGGCAACCAGAGCGCCATCGACCATCACCTGAGCGGCGATTGCCTTGTAGACCTGGATCGGGGTCAGAGCGAAGTCTGGGCCGGTCGAGGACGAAGCAAACACGATGCCGTCGTAGCCGAACTGAACTTCACGAACGTCGGTGACGCCAGCTGCGGTGCAAGCCTCGAGTTCGCTGTCCTTGATCTTGCGCGAAGCGTTCGCGATGTCGATGGTGTTTTCGCCAACACCTTCACAGAACTGCTTCAGACCGCCGCCGGTGCCGCCCGAACCAACAACTGGAGTGTTGAATTCTGGGAAGGCAGCGCTGAACTCTTCAGCAACGATCGAAGCGAAAGGCAGCACGGTGGACGAGCCAGCGATCTGGATGGTGTCACGCGACTGGGCGAAAGCAGCAGTGGTGCCGAAGGCGGCAAGCGCGATCACGGCAACGCTAGCGTAGAGTGCGGTCTTCATGGGGAATTCCCTTTTACGAAATCAGTTCAAACCTGGCCGGACGTTGGGTTGTTCGCGTCCCGGTCCTGCCTTTGACGAGGGGGACCATATTGGGGCCACGCGACAGTTTTATTGCTGTTCCGTGACGCGTTTGTGACAGGTTAATGCGTTGAAATGGTTGGCGTGTTTGGGGAACAAGCCGGACTCAGGCGTCACTTGTGACTCTGGAATGTGACATTCCGACCGGACTCGCCCGGACTCCCGGTCACGCCGGAGTGGGGCGTCGACGCGAGGCTGCAGTCGTGGAATCGATGCGCCTAAAGTGAACTTAGACCGGGTTTATGACAGGCATGCAGCGGTCCCCAAGAGGCATCAGCGCAGCAGGGGGCGGACTTCGGCCTGGACCTTGCGCATCAGCGGCAGGAAATTGGCGATCATGTGAGAGGTGGAGGCGCGAGCGGACTGGGCGCCGATATTGAGGGCGGCGACGGGCTGGCCCTGTGCATTGAACAACGGCACGGCGATGGAGCAGAGCCCGAGCTCAAGCTCCTCGTCGATCACGGCAAAGCCTTGTGCGGCGACGACGGCAAGCTCGGTGATAAGCGAGGGAAGGTCGGCTTTGGTTTTTTCGGTATATGCGATGCGGTCGGAGCGATCGAGCACGTCGCGGGCGACTGCAACCGGCATGGCAGCGAGCAGAATACGGCCCATCGAGGTGCAATAGGCGGGAAGGCGCGCCCCGGCGCCGAGGTTGATCGACATGACGCGGCGGTAAGACGCGCGGGCGATGTAGAGGATCTCGGTGCCGTCCAGTACGGCGGCGGACGAGCTTTCGTTGATCTGGCCGGAGAGTTCTTCGAGGAAGGGCTGGATCAGCCGTGGCAGCGGCGTGGCGGCGAGATAGGAATGGCCCAGATTAAGCACGCGCGGGGTAAGGCGGAAGAACTTGCCGTCATAGCTGGCGTAACCGAGGTGGGTCAGCGTCAGCAGGCAGCGACGAGCGGTGGCGCGCTCGAGGCCAGTGCGATTTGCGACGTCAGTAATGGATTGGCTGGCATGCTCCTCATCGAAGCACTCGATGACCGAAAGGCCCTTGACCAGACCATTGATGATATCGCCTTCGCGCATGATGCATCTCCCCAGGGGAGGATGTAGCCCAGGGCGGGTCGGCTTGCGACAAAAAATCGCTGGGCGAACGCAGGGAGGATGGCTGAGCCAACGGCAACTGAGGGCGCAGTGTCATGCCGTCGATATACGATTTGGCAGGGCTCCGCCAAAAGTTCAGTTGCAGCATCGACTTCTCCCCTTGCCAGCCGCGGAGAGGCTGATATGAGGCAGATGAGGGCCCATAGCTCAATGGTTAGAGCCGACCGCTCATAACGGTCTGGTTCCAGGTTCGAGTCCTGGTGGGCCCACCAAGCATTCTGGCGGTTTTCGAGTGATCGGAAGCCGCCGTTGCTTTTCTGGCCCATGAAATGGCCCGTGAAACCTCCTACAGGAGATAGGACGGGCTAGGTCAAATTCGTTAGCGATTTCCTTACGGGTGCATTCCAGTTTGAAAGGAAAGCGCTGCGAAGTCGCAAGCTTGTCCTATATCTAATAATCCGACGTCCATTTCCTTATTTTCGAGCTGAGTGATGGACTCGGTCGTGACAGAACCGCCATTTGGGTGTGTGATGCGGTTGGACCGGCGTTTTGGAACAGCCGCTAGCGCTGGCCGGTTTGGGAGAGTGTGCACCATGGCAATTGCAAAAAATACGATCTGCATTTGGTACGACAAGGACGCCGAGGCAGCGGCGAAATTCTACGAGGAGACGTTCCCCCACACCAAGATGGGAACCGTTTATCGCGCCCCAGGTGACTATCCATCCGGGCAAGAAGGCGATGTGCTGACCGTCGACTTTACGGTATTTGGCATTCCTTGCATCGGCCTCAATGGTGGCCCGGCTTTCAAGCACAACGAAGCTTTTTCATTCCAGATCGCGACAGACGACCAAGAAGAAACAGACCGCTACTGGAACGCCATTGTTGGCAATGGCGGTGAGGAAAGCCAATGCGGCTGGTGCAAGGACAAGTGGGGCGTGTCGTGGCAGATCACCCCACGCACGCTGACCGAAGCGATGACCCGCGGTGGCGATGAAGCCAAGCGTGCCTTCGAAGCAATGATGAAAATGAAGAAGATCGACGTAGCAGCCATTGACGAGGCGCGTCGCAGTTCTAGCTGATGCGGCCAAGTAGTTGTCGCGCAAACATCTGCGCAATTTAGGCTGGCGGGGTTTGGCCGCCGCTGGCACGTGAGGCTTTTACGATCCTCCGGCGGCCGCGACGAACAAATCGAGCTCCTCGAAAGCTTCGGCTAGGCACTGGGCCAGCGATCGCGCGGACTTGCCAAACCACAGGTCAACTGCATGGCCCAGTACAGCCAAGCCCGCCTGTGCTGCAAAGGCCGCGCGCGCTGGTACAATGCCGCGCTTCTGCAAGGCATCGGCCACCACGCCGACCAAGGCGGCATGCTTGGCCACTTCGCGCTCCATCAACGCTGGATTGGCGGCGATGATATGCCGGCGTGGCTCGGAGAAGCGCCGGTTCCCCTCGAGCAATGGCGTGACATCGGCAAAGGCGCGGCGCAGCACAGCGATCGGCGGCAGTTCCGCCGGTGCCTGCCGGATCGACTCAGTCAGGGCCGCGCTCAAGATCTCCTGCCCGACGAACAGCACCTCTCGCTTATCGGGAAAGTGCCGGAAAAACGTGCGCTCGGTCACCCCCGCTCGCGCCGCGATCTGCGCCGCCGTGGTCTGGTCGAAGCCATTCTGCGTGAACAGCTCCAGGGCAGCGATTTGCATGCGATAGCGGACATCTTCGGAATTGCGTGGCATCCCCTAATATAGGGGTATTGTCAGTCACTGTCATCTTCTCTTTATGTCAGCCACTGACATTATAAGGGACGACACGCATGCGCGTTTTCATCACCGGCGGCACTGGCCTCATCGGCTCGGCCGTCATTGCCGAACTGCTCACCCACAATCACACTGTCCTTGCCCTGGCCCGCTCCGAGACCTCCGCCGATGCTGCGCGCAAGGCTGGCGCCGAGCCAATCGCCGGTGGCCTGATCGATCTGGACGTCCTGCGTGCCGGCGCCGCGCAGGCGGATGGAGTAATCCACCTGGCCTTCAGCAATGATTTCAGCAGCCCGGAAGCTCTCGCTCGCGGCGTTGCCGAGGAGACTGCGGCGCTGACCGCACTCGGCGAGGCCCTCATCGGTAGTAATCGCCCTCTGGTCACCGTTTCCGGTACGCCCTGGATCGCGGGCCGCGCCTCGACCGAAGCCGATCCGCTGCCGCTCGATGGTCCGGTGGGTGGTCGCGGCCGCACGGTCAATTCCATTCTAAGCCTCGCCGCGCAGGGCGTGCGCAGCTCGTCCATCCGTCTGCCCCGCACCGTGCACAACAATGGCAATGGCGGCTTTGCCGGCCTGTTGACCAATATCGCCCGCCAATCGGGCGTCTCAGGCTATGCGGGTGATGGCACCCAGCGCTGGCCCGCCGTGCACGCCCTCGACGCCGCGGTCCTGTTCCGCCTGGCGCTGGAACATGCTGACGCCGGCACCGCATGGCATGCCGTGGCCGACGAGGGCGACGCGGTGCGCGACATCGCCAGTGTTATTGGCCGCCGCCTCGGCCTGCCGGTGCAGTCGGTGACCCCGGAGACCTATGGCCCGCTTGGCCCCATCTTTGCCGCCGACCAGCCCGCCTCCAGCGCCCATACGCGCGAGACTCTGCGCTGGACGCCAACCCATCCAGGCCTCTTGGCCGACCTCGAAAACCTCCGGCCCTAGAGGCATTTAAATGTCCGTTTGATGCGTCCTAGCAAGGTGGTGTAACTCCGCATAACTGCCTTTGATAAACACCCTTTCGGAGCGGCAGCTATCTCGTCTGCCGTTTCAGCACCTGCCAGTCCGTTTTCCAGCCCACTTCAGACGCCGCCACTGCAACATCGAGGAAAGCGACCAAGTCTCGTTCTATCGCAGTTCACGAGCGCGAGAATGCTGCGAAGGGATTTCGGTGGAACAGTTCGACGATGATGTCATCGGAGACGCCGCGCTTGGTGAGTAGCGGGATCAATTCCGTGCTGACCACGGTATAAGGCTTGGGCACGCCGCCATTGGGCTGGGCGGGATCGTACCAGCCGCGGTCGTGGCTGATGAGAAGCTGGCTGCCGAGGCCTGCATCGAGCGTACGCAGGATCAGGTCGGCACTTTCGTCCACGGGGACGGCGCCTATATTGTCGTATTCGATCCAGGTGCCGCGGGCAGCAATCGCCTTGTGCAGGGCGAAGTCAGGCTCGGCATGAGTGTGGATCGAGATAAATCGCTCGGGAGAGCCGCCCTCGGCTTCGATGATATCGAGCTGGTCCATGACGACGGAGCCGCGGATCGTATGGCTGCCGATCACTGCGCCGGTGGCGATGGACGCACGCGTTGCAGCGCGCAGGATGCGAGCTTCGAGCGGCGTGATCCCGTCGTCGCCTGCGCTTAGCTTGATCCAGCCGGCCTGAAAGCCCGTTTGTTCGATGCCGTCCTGGAGTTCGGCTAGCATCCAGTCATGCAGGGCATTCTCGTCGGCGTCGCGTACCCATGACGGGATCCACGGCTCGCGGTAATTGCCCGTCGGGACGACGATGGGGAAATTCGTGGCGAGGCTGACGGCCAGATCGAGATCTGCCCGCCGCCCCACGCCACCGGTCGAACACTCGACAAGCGCCGTAACCCCCAGCGCCTTGATGGCTTCAATCTGGGGCACCATCAAAGCTAGCACGCTGGCGGTCTCGGCCTGAGCATAGCCATCTTTATCAGGCGTACGCAGATCGACGAAGACGTGTTCGTGCGGCAGGATCATGCCCAGTTGGTCGGCGGTCAGTTTTCCCAGGGTTGTGTAGAGATAGCGCATGATGGGTCAGGCTTCCTGCGGTTGATTGTTGCGGACCGGGGGGCTGACGATGATCGCGTCGCGCCGGTTGAGTTCCAGCATTCGCGCCATTTCCTGGCGGGCCAGCATTCCGTCACCCGCCTTGATCGCCTGGGCGACACGAATGTGGCCATCCTTGGATACCCGCTCCGTCACCCGCTCGAGCACGCCGAACTCATACGATACCCGCAGCATGGTGATGATCAGCGGACGCATCTGGCGCATCATCCCGTTGCCGGTTGCGTCCAGTATGGTGGCGTGGAAGCGGCAGTCGGCTACGAACATCGCTTGTACATCATGCTGTTCCGGATGCAGCGCCAATGCTGCTTCGTTGATGGCTTCAACCTGCGCCGCGGTCGCGCGCTGTGCGGCAAGTTCGGCAGCCGCCGGTTCAAGGATGATGCGCAATTCCGTGGTTTCGGCAAACATGGTCGCCAGCCGTGGATGTCCGTGCTCATGCCAGGTGACGACGTCGGCATCGAGCAGGTTCCACTCTTCGACCGGGCGAACGCGCGTGCCGTAGCGACGGGCCGTCCGAACCAGTCCCTTGCCTGATAATACCTTGATCGCGTCGCGGATCGTCGCACGGCTGACACCAAGCGAATCGGCCAGTTCAGGTTCGGTCGGCATGATCTGGCCAGGCAGATAGGCATCGTTGGCTATCCTGCGCCCGAGGATATCCACGGCCTGCTTGGCCGCGCCCTTGGGGAGCGCATCCCCCGGCATGACAGGCATTAGCAGCGTGCGTGTTGCAGCCTTTAACATTTGCGAGCACTCATTTTAGTTCTTACATATGATGTAAAGACGTGCAATGTCTCGTCCTACATCAATCATGCCGTTCGAGCGTGACCGTGTTGGGAGGACATTGCCTTGATGATCGCCGCTGCGGAAGAGCCAAACTGGCTGGGCGACCCAGCTTTTTGCCAAACCTGCCAGACGGCTAACGTCCGCCATGAAGATCGTGCCCATCAAAACCATAAAACCAATTATCATGAGGACTACGCATGCGCGAAGCACTGATCGTCTGGGGCGGCTGGAGCGGCCATGAGCCCCAGCAGGGCGCTGAAATCATCCGCGATTTCCTTGAGCAGGATGGTTTCGCCGTTCGTCTCGAAACTACCACCGAGGCCTTCGCCGACCCGGCTATCAAGGACCTCAGCCTGATCGTTCCCATCTTTACCATGAGCAAGATCGAAAAGGATCAGGCCAGCAATCTGGTCGCGGCGGTTGAGGGCGGCGTAGGCCTCGCCGGCTATCACGGCGGCATGGGCGACGCGTTTCGCGATGCGGTGGACTACCAGTTCATGGTTGGCGGCCAGTGGGTCGCCCATCCGGGCAATATCATCGACTACCGCGTCGACGTCACCCGGTCGGACGATGCGGTGATGGCCGGCATTGAGAGCTTCGCTTACCGGTCCGAGCAATATTACATGCATGTCGACCCGAGCAACGAAGTGCTGGCGACCACTACATTTACTGGCGAACATGCCAGCTGGATCGATGGCGTGGTCATGCCCGTGGTGTGGAAGCGACGGCACGGCCAAGGACGGGTGTTCTTTTCGTCGCTCGGCCATGTGGCGAGCGAGTTCGCCGTGCCGCAGATGAAGACCATCCTGCGTCGTGGCATGAATTGGGCGGCACGCTGACGCGAACACCAAGCTTTACGTATGATTTAGACTTGACACTGCAAGCGTCGGGCCGCAGGTTTCGATGACGGGGCAAAGACCCTGGAGGAGACTAATCATGTTTGTTGAATTTGGCCGCCTGGCGCGGCGTAGGGGGCTATTTGCCCTCAGCACCCTGGCGTTGCTGGCTGCAAGTGTGCCGGCCAACGCGCAAACCACCATTAAGTGGCTGCATCTGGAAGCCAATCCTGACCGGCTTGCGACCTGGGAAGAGATCGCCGCCTCCTACGAAGCAGCCCATCCCGACGTGGATATCGAATTCCAGTTCCTGGAAAACGAAGCCTTCAAGGCCAAGCTGCCAACGCTGTTGCAGTCCAACGAAGCCCCCTCGATGTTTTACTCCTGGGGCGGCGGCGTGCTGAAGGCACAGTCTGAAACCGGCGCCATCCGCGACCTTACCCCCGCACTCGATGCCGATGGCGGCGCCTGGCGCAATGCCGTCAGCCCTGCGGCGATTGAAGGTCTCAGCGTGGACGGCAAGGTTTGGGCAGCACCGGTTCAGTCCGGCCTTGTATCGTTCTTCTACAACAAAGCACTGTTCGAGCAGGCCGGTGTCGACGCCACCACCATCGCGACTTGGGATGATTTCCTGGGAGCCGTGAAAAAGATCAAGGACGCCGGGATCGCTCCCATTGCCGGCGGTGGCGGCGAAAAATGGCCTATCCACTTCTACTGGAGCTACCTGGCCATGCGCGAGCTGGGCAAGGAAGGCTTCGATGCCGCCAAGGCAGGTGAAGGCTTTCAGGGTGAAGGCTTCATGCGCGCTAGCCAGCATCTAGCTGATCTCGGAGCCCTCGAACCGTTCCAGGAAGGCTATCTCGGCGCTACCTGGCCGGACACCCAGGCAGTGTTTGCCGATGGCCGCGCTGCCATCCTGCTGGGGTTCGAAAACACTGCGACCGCGTCCAACCAGGCCAATGCGGCCACCGATGGCAAGGGCCTGCCGCAGGACCAGATCGGTCGTTTTGCCTTTCCATTGGTCGAAGGCGGTGCTGGTGTCATCACCGACGATCTTGGCGGCCTTAATGGCTGGGTCGTGACCACCAACGCCCCGCCAGAGACGGAAGATTTCATCCACTTCCTGACCGTTGAAAACGCACCCCTGCTGGCCGAACGTAACAAAACCCTGCCGATCGCGCTGGGCTCGGACGCCAGCGTCAAGGACCCAAGCCTCGCCGATAGCGCTGCCCAGATGGCTAAGGCCACCTGGCACCAGAACTATCTCGACCAGGACCTGGGACCAAACGTTGGACGTGTGGTCAACGACATGTCGGTTGAGCTGGTGTCTGGCGGCGTAACGCCTGAAGATGCCCTGCAGCAGATTCAGGACGCCTTCTCGATGGAAATGTAGGCGCAGCGGGCGGTTTGGCAACGAACCGCCCGCCCTTCTTCCCGGCCCGCAGGAACTGATCCATGAGCCAGATTGCACCGGCGCCAGCCTTGAGCCTACCCAAGATACCTGTGCGTACCCGTGCGCGTCGCTCCGGCGTCCGTGGCAAATGGCCCGTCGTCATTCTGTTCGTGCCGCCGGCGCTTGTATTGTTCACCCTCTTCGTCATCCTGCCGATGGGCGAGGCGGCCTGGTATTCGTTCTTTAACTGGAATGGCTATGGATTACCGGACCAGTGGATCGGCTGGAAAAACTACGAACTCATTTTTCGTCAGAGCGCCTTCCGCAACGCCCTGATCAACAACGGGTTGATCATCGTCGTTTCGATCGTGATCCAGATCCCCTTGGCGCTGTGGCTTGCCACCATGGTAACCCGTCACATCAAGGGCGCGCTGGTATTCCGGCTGATCTTCTTCCTGCCCTATGTGCTGGCCGACGTTGCCGCCGGCATGATCTGGCGCTTCGTCTATGATGGCGAGTTCGGTCTCGTCGCCAATATTGCCGAGTTCTTCGGTCAGGCGCCGCCGTTCTGGCTGGCCGACAAGGATGTGGCTTTTTACGCCGTGCTGGCAGTCATCGTCTGGAAGTATTTCGGCTTCCACATGATGCTGTTCATTGCCGGCTTGCAGGCCATCGACAAAAGCGTGCTGGAGGCTGCCGATATCGACGGCGCCACGGGCTGGCAGAAGTTCATGAAGGTCACCTTGCCCCTGCTCGGGTCGACGGTGCGGCTGTCCGTATTCTTTGCCGTGGTGGGTTCGCTGCAACTGTTCGACATGATCATGCCGCTCACCGGCGGTGGGCCGTCCAACTCGACCCAGACCCTCGTTACCTTCCTTTACAGCTTTGGCGTCATGCGCATGCAGGTGGGCTTTGGCTCCGCCGTCGGTGTCGT
>JAQGKG010000058.1 GCA_028290245.1 Devosia sp.
CTCTTGAATGGGACAGAGGCTTGTCCCATATCTCCAGTCAAGGCGCGCGATGCCAATTCTGGGTCCGCGCCGATACGTTGCTTGATAATCAAGGACGGCGTGGATGTCGCGTATTTCGGTGTTTTCCGCCCCATTTCTCCTCGGCTTCGACAGTTTCGAGGAGCGAGTCGACCGGCTGGCCAAGTCCGCCGACGGCTACCCGCCCTATAATATTGAGCGCATGACCGATGCCAACGGCACGGAACAGTTCCTGATCTCCATTGCCGTTGCCGGCTTTGGTGCCAGCGAACTCGACGTGATTGCCGAGGACAACCAGATTCTGGTCCGCGGCAAGCAGAAGGATGAGCCGGGCAAAGAGTTCCTGCACCGCGGTATCGCGGCGCGGCAATTTCAGCGCAGTTTCCTCCTTGCCGATGGCATGATCGTGAAGGATGCAACTTTAGGGCATGGTATGCTCGTTGTTGCAGTGGAGCGTCCACAGACGCCCAAGATCGCCCGACGTATCGATATTCGCTCAGTCTGAGAAAGGGCCGACAAAATGTATGAGAAACGCAACGAAGATGCCGCGGCCGAAGCGCTGAACCATCCGCTCAAACTGCTGACCACTGCGCAGTTTGCGGCGCTTGGCGGCGATGCCGTGGCCTATGTCCGCCCTGTAAGTGGGTTGATCCTGTCCACGATGATCCACGATGCCGAATTCGAGGCCGAGAGCGATTATCAGTTGGTGATGTCCGCGGACGGAACGCCGCTGCTGGTAACGGACACCGAAGACAGCGTGCTGGATTGGCTGGGCGACAAAAATTTGGGGCTGGCGACGCTGCATTAGCGCGCTAGTACCTCGGAATAGCAAAAGACCCCGGACATCGCTGTCCGGGGTCTTTTTGTTTCATCAGCAGAAACTAGGCCGCGTAGTTAGTTTCGAAGGGAGCCGTCAGGATCGCGCGGAGCTGGGCCGGGTCGTCGGTCTGGCGCAGGTGGTCCACTACGGCCTCGGTGCGCAGCAGGCGCGCGACGCGGGATAGGGCCTTGAGATGATCGGCGCCGGCACCCGAGGGCGCCAGCAGCATCACCACCAGGTCGACAGGCTGGTCATCGACCGCATCGAACTCGATCGGCTTGTCGAGCCGGGCGAACAAAGCCACGACTTCCTTGAGACCGGCGATCTTGCCGTGGGGAATGGCAATGCCGTTGCCCAGTCCCGTCGAGCCAAGCTCTTCACGGCTGGTAATCGACGAAAGGATGTCAGCAGCACTCTGTCCGCTGATTTCTGACGCACGAGCGGCTAGCGCTTCAAACAACTGGCGTTTTGTTTTCACGCCAGCGCAACAAAGCACCGCGCGTTCAGCCAGGATATCGGCCAATTCCATAAAATCTGCCTTGGATCAACTTTGCTTACTGTGACGTCGGAAAGAGATCAATTGGTCCCGAGGACTGGATCGATCCAGCCAATATTGCCGTCGGAGCGGCGGTAAACCACATTCAGCCCGCCGTGTCCAGCATGGCGGAACATCACGATCTGTCCTCCGGTGAGATCGAGCTCCATAACGGCCTCCTCGACGGAGAGCTGGCGCAGGTTCTTGGTGGTCTCGGCAATCACAGGTGGCGCGTAGTCTTCGGCAAGGTCCTCCACGTCGTCAGAGGCTCCAAACACGGTGTATTGCGCGGTGAGGCTGTCCTCGGCACCGTTGATGCCGCGCGGGCGCTGCTTGAGGCGACGGTTATAGCGACGCAGGCGCTTTTCGATATTGAGCGCCATCAATTCATAGGCGCTGGTGGCGTCGCCGCCCTGGGCATTGGCCTGCAGCGTGGCGCCGGAGTCGAGGTGGACTACGCAATCGGCGCGAAAACCGATGCCGTCTGGGGTGAGAGTGAGATGGCCGTCATAACCGCCGTCGAAATATTTTCCGACCACTGCCGCGAAATGATCCTCGGCTTTACCCCGCAGGGCATCGCCGATATCCATGTTCTTTCCCGAAACGCGTAAAGTCATGGCTTCCTCTTCCTTTTGTCGTTGGAGGAGCCTCCCGTTCCGGGCCGGCTCCAATGCTTCCGGTCACGTTTCCAAGCCGCAAAGTGGCGAGCACTTTTGCTGGAAACGCGCCAGTCGACGCGAGGTCTCGAAAAGCCGGTTCCCGGGTTTTCGGGATCACGTCTGTCACACACTCAAGTTGGGTATATGACAGGCGCAATGCTAGACCCGCCTGCGCCAAGGACGCAATGCGCAAGTACCCTTCAGGGTTCGTTTATAGCTTGGACTTCGCCTCACAATGGCCTTAGCCTTCGCGAGCGGTTGGCGGGCTGGTATGACCGGCCTTGGCCTACGCCTGTTCCAGGTTCTTCTTCTGTCGACGCCGGATAACCGACGAGGGGATGTTCATGCCCTCACGGTATTTCGCTACGGTGCGGCGGGCGACGTCGATGCCTTGTTCTTTTTTCAGCATTTCGGCGATGGTGTCGTCGGAGAGAACATCGGCCAACACTTCGGCGTCGATCAACTGGCGGATGCGATGGCGCACGGCTTCGGCGGAGTGATCGCTGCCGCCGTCGCTGGACGAGATGGCGGTGGTGAAGAAATATTTCATTTCGTAGAGGCCGCGCGGCGTCGCCATGTATTTGTTGGAGGTAACGCGGCTCACCGTCGATTCATGCATGTTGATGGTTTCGGCGACCATCTTGAGGGTCATCGGCCGCAGATGGGCGATGCCGTGGGTGAGGAAGCCATCCTGCTGGCGGGTGATTTCGGCGGAGACCTTGAGGATGGTCTGGGCGCGCTGATCGAGACTTTTGGTGAGCCAGTTGGCAGTGGCGAGGCAGTCACTAAGGAAGCTCTTTTCACCGGGGCCGCGGGCCTTCTTGGTCACCGTGGCATAATACACCCGGTTGACCAGCACGCGCGGCAGGGTCTCGGAATTGAGCTCAATCTGCCAGGCGCCATCATTGCCGCGGCGTACGAATACGTCGGGCACAACCGATTCGACGGGACCGGAATCAAAGGCCAGGCCCGGCTTGGGATCGAGCTGGCGGATTTCGGCCAGCATGTCGTTGAGATCTTCGCGATCGCAGCCGACAGCGCGCATCAGGCCGGCCATATTGTGCTCGGCAAGCATGCCGATGTTATCCAGCAAATCCATCATCATCGGGTCGAGCCGGTCGCGGTCACGCAGTTGGATGGCGAGGCATTCGGGCACCGAGCGGGCAAACACCCCGACCGGGTCGCAGCCCTGCAGCGCCTCCAGCACGGCGACGATGTCGGCGAGTTCGGCGCCGAGCTGTTCGGCCAGCGCATCGAGGTCGGTGGTGAGATAGCCGGCTTCGTTGAGCCCATCGATCAGGTGGCGCGCGATCAGCCGGTCGGCGGCCGTGCGCAGGATCATGTTGGACTGGTTTTCGAGATGCTCGCTGAGCAGGGGTTTTGAGGCGACGAACTGGTCGATGTCCGGCGCTTCGCCGCCTTCGCTGCTGCCATTACGGTCGAGCCGGCTTTGCGGATTGAGCTGGTCCTGGGCGGTCTGGTCGGGAAAGACGTTTTCGACGGCGGTATCATAGCCGTCAGCGATGGAATCGGCGTCCTGGATGCGGTCGCCGCGATCGACGGTGTCTTCGTAAGCGCTGATTTCCTGGCTGCGTTCGGGAATTTCGGAGGGCTCGGCATCACCGGGCTCGGCACCGTCTTCGCGCTCCAGCAGCGGATTGCGCAACAGTTCGGCGTCGACGAAGTCATTGAGTTCAAGATGGCTCAACTGCAGCAGCCTGATCGACTGCATCAGTTGCGGCGTCAGTGTCAGGCTCTGGGCCTGACGGAATTCAAGACGCGGCGAAAGTGCCATTAAGTCCAGACCCTTAGTGCAAAACAATGCGCCGTTTCCGGCGACTTCCCGGGCGGACCATGACTTATTTTTGGGCAGCGGGCAAGAGTGAGGGCAAGTTCTGTGCCAAGTGATAGTAGTGAGAAAGTACCTCCGCCATTCGGCCATAGGCCTCAAGGCCTTCTCGCGTCAAATCACTCCACTGGAGTGATTTGCCCTGCGGGACCGCTCAAAGCTCAAACCCTTCGCCCAAATACACTCGTCTTGCGTCCGGGTCGGCACTGATGGTTTCGGGTTTGCCCTGGATCATCACCTTGCCGCCGTGGATGACGTAGGCGCGGTCGACGAGGCCGAGCGTTTCGCGGACGGCGTGGTCGGTGATCAGCACGCCGATGCCGCGGCGGGTGAGCTGGTGGACGAGGCCCTTGACCTCGCTGACGGCGATGGGGTCGACGCCGGCGAACGGTTCGTCGAGCAGCATGAACACCGGATCGGCGGCCAAGGCGCGGGCGATCTCGACGCGGCGGCGTTCACCACCCGACAGGGCCAGCGCATTGGACTTGGCGAGGTGCCGGATCGAAAATTCGTCAAGCAGGGCTTCGAGCCGCGCGTGGCGCTCGTCGCGGTTTTTGACGTGGTTTTCGAGCACCGCCATGATGTTGCCGGTGACGGTGAGGCCACGGAAAATCGAGGGTTCCTGCGGCAGGTAGCCGATGCCGAGACGGCCGCGCTGGAACAGCGGCAGGCGGGTGATGTCACGGCCATCGAGGCTGATCAGCCCGTTGTCGGGCTTGAGCAGGCCCATGATCATGGTGAAAACCGTGGTCTTGCCGGCGCCATTGGGGCCTAGCAGGCCAACCGCTTCGCCACGCCGCACGGCTATAGATACATCGCGCACGACGATGCGCTTGCCAAAGCTCTTGGCTAGGCCATGGGCAACCAGCCAGCCGGTCTGGTCGACGCGCGGCTTATCGATTTGATCGGTCATTGCGAGGTGAATACCCCGGTGACGCGGCCACCGCCGCCGCTGGTAAAGGTCGAGACATTGGTTTCGAGGTTGACCACCAGTTCACTGGCCGCGACGGTGCCGCCGCTGTTGACCACATTCACATTGCCGGTGAGGCGCAGCAGTTGATCGCCGGGGGTGAACACGGCCTTGTCGCCGGTGGCGTCCTGATCGGGAGTGACCAGACGTACCGATTCGGTGGCAACGAAGCTTTCGATATCGGTGGTGCCGCCCGCGCCGTAAATGGCCACGACCTTTCCGGCCCAGACTTTCACCGACGGATGGACGACCACGACATTGCCGGTGAACACGGCTTCGCGGGTGGTCTCGTCGACGACGAACTTGTCCGAGGTAATTTCCACAGGTTGCTGGGCCGCAACGGGCAGCCCCATCAGGGCCAGGGCAACAATCAGCAACAGGCGCTTGATCATGGGGTGGTCATCTCGGTTGTGTCGGCGGAATCG
>JAQGKG010000146.1 GCA_028290245.1 Devosia sp.
GGACTTCGTAGGTTTCGGGATCGACCTGGATATCGGGCGTGGCCGAATTGTGGATCATCGAGTGCTTGCCGATGCCGCCGCGAGTATTGGTGACGGGGAGCATCTGCTTGGCGACGCCGAGCTTGCCGCGCAGGCCATCGTCATAGGCGGCCTGGGACACGAAGGTGACCGACGAATTGGTCAGCAGCTTGCCGAAGCTGGCAAACATCGGCCGGTAATGCATCGGCTGCGGCGTTGGGATCGAGGCGTTTGGATCGCCCATTGGTGCCGCTGCGATGGAGCCGCCGAGCAGGATCATTTCGGGCTTCACGCCGAAGAATGCCGGGTTCCAGAGCACCAGATCGGCGCGCTTGCCGACTTCGATGGAGCCGATGTGCTGGCTCATGCCGTGGGCGATGGCGGGGTTGATGGTGTATTTGGCGATGTAGCGCTTGACCCGGAAATTGTCGTTGTCGCCGGTTTCCTGGGGCAGCTTGCCGCGCTGCTTTTTCATCTTGTCGGCGGTCTGCCAGCAGCGGATCAGCACCTCGCCGACGCGGCCCATGGCCTGGCTGTCCGACGAGATGACCGAGAGCGCGCCCATGTCGTGAAGGATGTCCTCGGCCGCGATGGTTTCCTTGCGGATACGGCTTTCGGCGAAGGCGACGTCTTCGGGGATGTTGGGCGACAGATGATGGCAGACCATCAGCATGTCGAGATGCTCGGCGATGGTGTTGACCGTGTAGGGCCGCGTCGGGTTGGTGGAGGAGGGGATAACGTTGGGCAGGCCTGCAACCTTGAGGATATCGGGAGCGTGGCCGCCGCCAGCGCCTTCGGTGTGGAAGGCGTGAATGGTGCGGCCCTTGAAGGCGCCGATGGTGTCTTCGACGAAGCCCGATTCATTGAGCGTGTCGGTGTGGATCATCACCTGCACGTCGTAGTCGTCGGCAACGGAGAGGCAGTTGTCGATGGCCGCGGGGGTGGTGCCCCAGTCTTCATGCAGCTTGAGGCAGGAGGCGCCGGCGAGGATCATTTCGACCAGCGGGGCGGGACGGGAGGCGTTGCCCTTGCCGGCGAGCGCCAGGTTCATCGGGAAGCCGTCGAAGCTCTCGATCATGCGCTGGATGTGCCAGGCGCCGGTGCAGGTGGTGGCGAGCGTGCCGTGGGCGGGACCGGTGCCGCCGCCGAGCATGGTGGTGACGCCTGACATCAGGGCTTCTTCGATCTGCTGGGGAGCGATGAAGTGGATGTGAGCGTCCATACCGCCGGCGGTCAGGATGCGGCCTTCGCCTGCGATGATTTCGGTCGATGGGCCAATGATGATGGTGACGCCGGACTGTGTATCGGGATTTCCCGCTTTACCGATGCCCGCGATCCTGCCGTCCTTGAGGGCGACATCGGCCTTGTAGATGCCGGTCACGTCGACGACCAGTGCATTGGTGATGACGGTATCGACAGCACCCTCGGCACGGGTGCGTTGCGACTGGCCCATGCCGTCGCGGATCACCTTGCCGCCGCCGAATTTTACCTCTTCGCCGTAGGTGGTGAAGTTCTTCTCCACCTCGATGAACAGTTCAGTATCGGCAAGGCGCACGCGGTCGCCCGTGGTGGGGCCATACATGTCGGCATAGGTGGCGCGGGAAATGCGTGCGGGCATGGTGCCTCCGGCTAGTTTAGAGGTGTCGTCCTGGTCTGGACGTAGTTCCGGTAATTGATCAGGGTTTTCTCGATCACGTCATCGAGCAGGGCTCCACCCTGTTGCAGCTGTGGATCGTCACTGCCTGAAGCGGCCACGGACATGCCGATAATCTGCAGGGCGTAGGCGATGTTCACCTTGTCCTCGTCGAGCATCCGGTTGCCTTGAGCATCGATTTCCTGAAGCAGGTGGATCATATCGGGGCGGGTCAGTACCGCCTTGAAGCCGGTCCAGCTTGTCAGGTCCTTGCCCATATCGACGAGATTGGCTGCAGCCGTTCCGAGCAGGAACATGGCTTCGCCATTCTCCATGCCTTCGCTACGGAGGTCTTCCAGAAGCGCCGCGATTTTGCTGAGCAGAATGGTCTCGGATTCTGTGTTCATGTTAGGCTCTCCATGGACTTTGGTGCGCTTGTAATGGCGTTCGGCAGCGCCGCACAGTCCTAGTCGAGTGCTCCCATGATCTGCTGGCGGAAACCGTAGACCACGCGATCGCCACCCAGAGGAATAAGCCGGACTTCGCGGGCCTGTCCCGGCTCGAAACGAACCGCAGTGCCGGCCGCAATATCTAGCCGCATGCCACGGGCTTGGTCGCGATCAAAGCTGAGGCCGGCATTGGCTTCGAAGAAATGATAGTGCGAACCGACCTGGATCGGGCGGTCGCCAGTATTGGCAACTTCAATGGTCAGTTGCGGCGCGCCGACATTAAGCTCGATCTCGCCGGCCTTGGGGATGATTTCGCCTGGGATCATGACTGGACCTATCGGATGGGCTGGTGGACTGTGACGAGCTTGGTTCCGTCGGGGAAGGTGGCTTCGACCTGGATGTCGTGGATCATCTCGGGGATGCCTTCCATGCATTGCGCACGGGTGATGACATGGGCGCCAGCTTCCATCAGTTCGGCTACCGGGCGGCCATCGCGGGCGCCTTCCACGACAAAATCGCTGATCAGCGCAATGGCTTCGGGATGGTTTAGCTTGACCCCGCGCTCCAGGCGCTTGCGGGCGACGATGGCGGCCATGGCGATCAGCAGTTTGTCTTTTTCGCGCGGGGTGAGGTTCATCGGAAGGTCCTAAAGATGCCAGAGGCGGGGTAGCGAGCCCGCGCCACTGAGTTCGGCAAGAATTGGAACTATCAGGCGGCGTAAGGCAAGCCCGGTCTGCGCCAGAGCGCGTATAACCAGCCGTTCGCCATTGGCACTGGCGGCGATGCGACCGTCCTGGGGCAACATGGCGCGGATACGTGTCAGCTTGGCGGCGCACTGGTTCGCGTCGGGGGCGATATGCAACACCGTGGCGAAGGCCCGCTTGCCGGCCAGCAGCGACAGCCCATTGCGCTCAGTCAGGGTGCCATCGAGCCGGGTTGCCTCGGCGTGGATTAGCTGGCCATTGCGGCGAATGCGCCAGTTATCGCGAAGCTTTGCATCCAGCGCCACTTCGCCCATGGCGTCGCGGCCGAGCAGAATGGCCTCGACAGCGGTGAGACTGGAGCCGCCGGACAGGTCGATTTCGATGTGGCGGTCGAGCTGGCTCGAGGCGAACAGGATGGTTTCCTGCGGCAGCCAGTCGAGATGAGCGTCCTTGCCGACAGTCAGTCGGGTATCGACCGTGGCCGAACCACCGATAGAGCGATAGATCCGTTCACAGGCCTGGGTGGTCAGCACCATTCGTCCCTGCGGCGCAAGATCGGCCGACCAGCGCATGACATCACCGCCAGTGAGCCCCCCAGCGGTGTTGATCAGGACGGCTTCAAGGGCGGAGCTATGGGTATTGGGAAGGCGGATTTTGGCACAGCCGTCCTGGTAGAGCGTTGCCAGATAAGTAGCGCCATCGCGTTGCTGGGTAGAAACGCTGCCGACCCCGAAAGCGCGTTGCATGCGCGTGGGCGTAGCGGTGTTTGCGCGCTCAGCAAGTATTTCGGCAACGTTTGTCAAGAGTCGGCGTTTCCTAAGCGAGCAGGTGCTCATTCATTGAGACATTAAAGAAGGCTAATTAAAATGCACATGAAAACCATTGTTTCTGCAGCCACCCTTACTATCGCTCTTGGCTTTGGAGGCTCCGCGTTCGCGCAGGCCGTGAACCTCGGCGCGCAGACTGTCACCCCAGAAAACATGCCTCAGGTTCAGGCTCGTTGTGATGACCTGCATAACCAAGCGAATGCTGCGAACCCGGGCAGCACAAACGACTCTTCTGCCACGACAAGTGGCACCACGACCACCGGCGGCACTACGACTAACACGGGCACAACTGGCACGACCACAGGTGGTACGACCACAGGCGGCACGACTGGCGGCACTACCGCTGGTGCCACTGCCAGTACTACGACCAATAACAATAACGAAGGCACTGAGCAGGGTACCGAAAGCGGCACCGCAGGCCTGATCGCACTTGACACTATTACACTTGAGCAGTGTGTCGAAGCTGGTCTTAGCACCACCATGTAGGCGTCCTGCGCCCGTTAGGTAATTACGACGCCCGGTCTTGTGCCGGGCGTTTTTGCATCTAGACCATGAGATGGCGGCGCACCTCCGGAAGATCGAGATCGCTAGCGGGACCGGCATGCTGAATTTCCCCGCGATCCATTACATAGATGTCGTCGGCTATTTCGCGGCAGAAATCCAAAAATTGCTCAACCAGAAGAATGGTCATGCCCTTTTCGTCGCGCAGGAACTGTAGCGCGCGGCCGATATCCTTGATGATCGACGGCTGAATGCCCTCAGTAGGCTCATCGAGTACCAGCACTTTGGGTCGGGTGACCAAGGCACGCCCGATTGCGAGCTGCTGCTGCTGGCCACCCGAGAGGTCACCACCGCGCCGGCCGAGCATGGACTTCAGCACAGGGAATAGCTCGAATATGTAAGGCGGAATGTTCTTCTCGGAGCGCGCAATGCCAGCGTATCCGGTTTCAAGGTTTTCCTTCACCGTCAGCAGCGGGAAAATCTCGCGGCCCTGCGGCACGTAGCCAATGCCCATGCGGGCGCGCTTGTAGGGCGGGGACTTTTTCAGCAGTTCATCACCGAATTTTATTTCGCCAGCCGTGATGTTGTTGACGCCGGTGATGGCGCGCAAAGTCGATGATTTGCCGACGCCATTGCGGCCGAGCACGGCGGTGATGCGGCCGGGCTTGCACTCGATGGAGACTGATTTCAGCGCCTGGGCGGCGCCGTAATGCAGGTCGATGGCGTTGATCGAAAGAGCTGTGCTCATCGGCCGAGATACCTTTCGATGACGACGGGATTTGCGCTGACCTGATCGAGTGAACCTTCGGCAAGCACCGAGCCTTCGGCGAGGCAGGTGACGCGGGAGCCCAATTCACGCACGAAGCTCATGTCGTGTTCGACGACGACAACGGAGCGGGTCTTGGCGATGTCCTTGAGCAGTTTTGCAGTCTCGACGGTTTCGCTATCGGTCATGCCCGCGACGGGCTCATCGACCAGAAGCAGCTTTGGGTCCTGCGCCAGCAACATGCCAATTTCGAGCCACTGCTTCTGGCCGTGGCTGAGATAGGCAGCATAGTCGTCCTTGCGGGGCAGCAGGCGCACTGTTTCAAGGATTTCGGTGATGCGGGCGATATCGGCGGCGTCGGCGGTGTAGAACAGCGTGGCGAAAACGCCGCGCGGCTTTTTCAGCGCCATCTCGATATTGTCCCAGACCGTATGGCTTTCGAACACGGTGGGCTTCTGGAACTTGCGGCCAATGCCCAGATTGGCGATGGCGGCTTCGTCGAGCTTGGTCAGGTCGGTACGGCCATCGAACAGCACCTGGCCATCGTCGGGGCGGGTTTTGCCGGTGATGATGTCCATCATGGTGGTCTTGCCGGCGCCGTTGGGGCCGATGATGGCCAGCATTTCGGCGGGGTGGACGATGATCGACAGGTTGTTGATGGCCTTGAAGCCGTCAAAAGAAACCGAGACGCCGTCGAGGTAGAGCATGGTGCCGGACTTGTCGGTCATGACTTACTCCGCCGGATTGGGTTGGGGATCGACGCCGGCTTCGACCTGCTTGGGGCTGGGGTCGCCACGATCGTGCTGTTCGCGGTTGGTGGTGGCGGCGCGGTATTGGCCGATCAGGCCGACAATGCCCTTGGGCAGGAATAGCGTGGTGACAACGAAGAGGGCGCCAAGGGCAAATAGCCAGTATTCGGGGAAGGCACCGGTGAAGTAGGACTTGCCGACGTTGACCAAGATGCCGCCGATGATCGGGCCGATGATGGTGCCGCGACCGCCGACTGCGGTCCAGATCACAACTTCGATAGAATTGGCAGGATCGAATTCGGACGGGTTTATGATGCCGACCTGCGGTACGTAGAGCGCGCCGGCGATGCCAGCGATGATGGCCGAGACCACGAAGGCGAACAGCTTCACGTATTCGACGCGGTAGCCGATGAAGCGGGTGCGGCTTTCGGCATCGCGGACGGCGACCATGACCTTGCCGAGCTTGGAATTGACGATCATCGAGCAGGCGAAAACCGCAAATGCCAGGGCGATTGCCGAGGCCGCGAACAGGGCGGCGCGAGTGCCGAGGGCGGAGATCGACTGGCCGAGGATGTCCTTGAAGTCAGTTAGGCCGTTATTGCCGCCAAAGCCCATGTCGTTGCGGAAGAAGGCCAGCAACAGGGCGTAAGTCATTGCTTGCGTTATAATAGACAAGTAGACGCCGGTGACGCGGCTGCGGAAGGCGAGGAAGCCGAAGACAAAGGCGAGCAGGCCGGGAACGACGACAACCGCGACCATGGCGATCCAGAAATTGTCCATGCCTTGCCAATACCAAGGCAATTCCTTCCAGTTCAGGAACACCATGAAATCGGGCAGGACTGGGTTCGCGTAGACGCCGCGGGTGCCGATCTGGCGCATCAGATACATGCCCATGGCATAGCCGCCGAGCGCGAAGAAAGC
>JAQGKG010000142.1 GCA_028290245.1 Devosia sp.
TGGTGCCAGGTTCGGCGGCCATGAGGGTGTCGATGATGTAGTCGACGCCGTGCTGGGCTTGCAGCGGAATAGTTGGGTCTGGCAAGACGGGGCCGTCGAGACCGGTCTCCCCGTGGACGTGTTCGGCAGTGACGAGGTGGCGGCGCATCGGGCGGGCGCAGCCGGCATAGACGGGGATGTCGCGCTTGCCGGCAAGTTCGACGATCTTGCGCGCGTTATTGGCATTGTGGTGCAGGCCCACATTGCCGGCGACCGCGACGACGCCCAGCACTTCGAGTTCTTCAGGAGAGGCGAGCGCCAGCAGAATGGCGACGGCGTCGTCCTGGCCAGGGTCGGTATCGATGATGATCTTGCGGGACATGAAAGTGCCTTGGGCGTTAGAATTGCACGCGAATTTGGCGGCACACTAGCGGCTTATCGCTGGGTGGTCGACTGGGCTAAAGGAGACTTTCACAGGGCTTGAAGCGTCCACCTGGCAGCCCGACCCGAGGAGCTTGATTGCCGCTCGTGGGCAGGAGGCACCTATGCCCAGAGACGCACTTGACGGCTCGATGCTGGGACGAAAGACTCCGCGGTGATCAGGGTGCGGGGTTTGTTGTGGCGGGTGAAGTGGTTGGACATGTGGCCGAGGCCGCCGCGCATGGTGTCGACCTGGTGCCTGTCGTGGCGCTGCTGGGCGCTGCCGTCATTGGCGTTCCGCTGTTCAAACGGCTGGGCCTCGGGTCCGTGCTCGGCTATCTCGCGGCGGGTTTGCTGCTTGGGCCATCGGGCATCGGGCTGATCAACGATCCCGAATCGGTACTGACCACGGCCGAGCTTGGCGTCGTGATGTTCCTCTTTATCATCGGGCTTGAAATGGAGCCTGCCAAGCTGTGGGCTTTGCGCAAGCAGATATTCGGGCTGGGCGTGATCCAGGTTGGCGTCTGTGGCGCGTTGCTCACCGGCGTCGGCGTATTGCTCGGATTTGCGCCAGTGGTGGCCTTTATTTTTGGCATGGGGTTCGTGCTGACCTCGACGGCCATCGTCATGCAAATCCTCGGCGAACGGGGCGAGCTATCGACCGACAGCGGGCAGCGCATGGTGTCGATCTTGCTGTTGGAAGATCTGGCGATCGTGCCGCTGCTGGCGGTGGTGGCGATCCTCGCGCCGTCGTCGGGTGGCGATGTGGGTGTCCTTACTCGTGTATTGAGTATTGCGGCACCGATTGGGGCGGTGTTGCTGCTGATTTTCGTTGGCCGGCGGATCATGAACCCGCTGTTTGCGCTGTTGGCGTCGAGCAAGCTGCGCGAGGTGATGACGGCGGCGGCGCTGCTGGTTGTGCTTGGGGCGGCGCTACTGTTTCAGGCGAGCGGGCTGTCGATGGCGATGGGCGCGTTTCTCGCCGGCGTGCTGCTGTCGACCTCGACGTTCCGGCATCAGCTTGAGGCGGATGTGGAGCCGTTCCGCGGGATATTGCTGGGACTATTTTTCCTGGCAGTCGGGATGTCGCTCGACCTGGGGATCGTCGGGGACAACTGGCAGATCATCGCGATGAGCGTCGTGGCCTATATGCTGGTCAAGGCGGGCGCGATCTACATCATCGCGCGGCTGCTGAAATCGAGCCACCGAGAAGCGCTGGAGCGGGCGGTGCTGATGGGGCAGGGCGGCGAATTTGCCTTCGTGCTTTATACGACGGCGGTTTCGGCTGGGATTATCGACGGGCCGACCAATGCCATCTTTACCGCCACGGTAATCGTCTCGATGGTGCTGACGCCGTTCTTCATCATCGGACTGCGCTACGTGATGCCGAAGAACGAAGCGCCGTCGATGGATGGCGTAGAAGAGGTGTGGATCTGACGGCCAAGGTGCTGCTGATCGGGTTTGGGCGGTTCGGGCAGATTGCGTCGCAGCCGTTGCTGGCAATGCATCACTCGGTGTCGATTATCGATAATGACACGGACATGATCCGCGCTGCCGCCCGCATCGGCTTCAAAGTGTATTACGGGGATGGTACACGGCTTGATATTCTCCATGCCGCAGGAGCCGACAAAGCCAGCATCATCCTGATCTGTACCGACAAGAAAGATCAGACGACGCGCATTGCCGAACTGGTGCGGGACGAGTTCCCACTGGCGAGGGTGATGGCGCGAGCGTTCGATCGTGGTCATGCGATCGAACTGATCAAAGCGGGTGTCGATTACCAGATGCGCGAAGTGTTCGAATCGGCGCTGAGTTTTGGCGGGCAGGTGATCCAGATTTTGGGTGCCAGTGCGGAAGAAGCCGAAGAAGTCGTCGAGGGCGTGCGTGACCGGGATCGGCAGCGCTTCGACCTGCAGATGGTGGGCGATGGTCAGATGATTGCCGGAAGCCATCTGCTGATCAGCAACGCCGAGGAGCAGGCCCGAGAGGGCGGCGTGATCGTCGCGGAAGAAGCCGCTGAAGATGCAGTAACCAAGAGTAGACAACCCGCCTAGCGTGCATAGCCGCTCCTCTCAATGGGGCTTTCGCCTGCACAATTTAAGTGCAAGACTGAAGGTTCTGAGGGGAATACATCGTCATGAAACCTGGATTGCGACATGCCGCAACAGCCGATCGTTTACGACGCCCCTACGCCGGAGCCACGCGCCACTACCGTTGAGGCCATCCAGGCCGAAATCCTGGAAAGGCTGATCTATTCCGTCGGCAAGGACCCGATTGTCGCTCGCCAGCACGACTGGCTGGCGGCAACCATCCTCGCCGTGCGCGACCGTGTCATGGACCGCTGGATGGAGTCATCCCGCGAGACCTGGCGCTCGTCGAACAAGCGCGTCTATTACCTCAGCCTCGAGTTCCTCATCGGACGCTTGATGCGCGACGCGATGAGCAATGTCGGACTGATGGACCCGGTGCGCGCTGCGCTGAAAAACCTCAATGTCGATCTGGGCGACCTGATCAACCTCGAGCCCGATGCGGCGCTGGGCAATGGTGGTCTTGGCCGGCTTGCAGCGTGCTTCCTTGAGTCGATGTCGTCGGTGAAAATCCCGGCCTACGGCTATGGCATTCGCTATGTGCATGGGCTGTTTCGCCAGGAAATGAGCGAGGGCTGGCAAGTTGAACTGCCCGAGGAATGGCTGGCGCACGGCAATCCCTGGGAATTCGAGCGCCGCGAAAGCGCCTATGAAGTCGGTTTCGGTGGCTATGTGGAACCGGTGACAGACCCCGATGGTACGATCCGTCAGGAATGGCGGCCAAACGATCACGTGCTCGCGGTAGCCTATGACACGCCAATTGTCGGCTGGCGTGGCGCGCGAGTGAACACTCTGCGGCTGTGGAGCGCGCAGCCGATCGATCCTATCCTGTTGGACAAGTTCAACTCCGGCGACCATATCGGCGCGCTGGAGGAAAGCTCGCGGGCTGAAGCGATTACACGGGTGCTTTATCCGGCGGATTCGACGGCGGCGGGCCAGGAACTGCGGCTGCGGCAGGAGTTTTTCTTCTCGTCGGCATCGTTGCAGGACATCGTTCGGCGGCATCTGCAGCAATATGGCGATCTGGGTTCGTTGCCTGACAAGGTTGCGATCCATCTCAACGACACGCATCCGGCGATTTCGATCTGCGAGTTGATGCGCATCTTGATCGACGACAATGGGCTCAAGTGGGCCGAGGCGTGGAAACTGTCGAAGGGCGTATTCGGCTATACCAACCACACGCTGCTGCCCGAGGCGCTGGAAAGCTGGCCAGTTTCGCTGATGGAGCGGCTGTTGCCGCGCCACATGCAGATCATCTACCAGATCAACGCAGAGGTGCTGACAGACGCGCGAGTACGCGCCAAGTTCACCGATGCGCAGATTGCCAATGTGTCGCTGATCGATGAGGCCGGTGGGCGGCGCGTGCGGATGGGGCAACTCGCTTTCGTCGGTTCGCATTCGATCAATGGCGTATCGGCGCTGCATACCGAACTGATGAAGCAGACGGTGTTTTCGGACCTGCACAAGCTTTATCCAGAGCGCATCAACAACAAGACCAACGGCATTACGCCGCGACGCTGGCTGATGCAGTGCAATCCCGAATTGACCAAGCTGATCAGCGACCGGATCGGGCCGGAATTTTTGGACGATATCGACCTGCTACAGGGGCTGAATGCGCACGCCGACGATCCGACCTTCCAGGGCCAGTTTGCGGCGGTGAAGCAGGCCAACAAGCAGAAGCTGGCCAAGTTGATCAAGGATCGGCTGGGGATCACAGTGTCCGCCGATGCGATGTTCGATGTGCAAATCAAGCGCATCCACGAATACAAGCGTCAGTTACTCAATATTATCCAAGCCGTTGCGCTATATGACGAAATTCGGGCGCATCCGGAACGCGATTGGGCGCCACGCGTTAAAATTTTCGCAGGCAAGGCGGCTCCGGGGTACTGGAACGCCAAGCTCGTCATCAAGTTGATCAATGACGTGGCGAAGGTCATCAACAATGACCCAGCAGTGCGTGGATTGCTCAAGGTGGTGTTCCTGCCGAACTATAACGTGAGCCTGGCAGAAGTGATCGTTCCCGCCGCCGACCTCAGCGAGCAGATCTCGACCGCCGGCATGGAAGCGTCAGGCACCGGCAACATGAAGTTCATGGCCAATGGTGCGATCACCATCGGTACGATGGATGGTGCCAACGTCGAAATGCACAAGGAAGTGGGGCCGGACAACATTGTGATCTTCGGCCTGACGACCGAAGAGGTGAACGACAAGCGGACCAAGAACGAGCTGCCGCAGGCGACGATCGATGCTTCGCCAAGGCTCAAGGAAGCGCTGGAGTCGATTTCATCGGGCGTATTCTCGCCGGATGACCGCAACCGCTATCGCGATTTGATAGGCGGCATTTACCAGAATGACTGGTTCATGGTGGCGCGCGATTTCGATGCATACGTCGCGGCGCAGGCCGAAGTCGATACCATCTGGCATGACAAGGCGCGCTGGAACGCCATGGCCATTCGTAATACGGCCCGGGTGGGATTCTTTTCATCGGATCGCACGATCCGGCAGTATGCCAAGGATATCTGGGGCGTTACGCCCGGCGCAAAATAAGCACGGGACGGAGGCCGGAAGGCAAGACCGGCCCGTCCCAAATTTCATTTTAGGCGACGCGGTCGTAGCGCCGCCGTCGCTTTCGGGGGACGTGCCTTTGACCAAGGAAGATTGGCAAGCAGACTCGCAGGACGTGGAAGCGGTGGTCAATGGCCGCCATGCGAACCCGTTCGCCTTTCTGGGACTGCATGAGGTTGCGGGACAGTGGGTTCTGCGGGCGTTCATTCCGCATGCCGATAGCGTCAGCGCCTTCACGCTGGATGGTGCGGAATTGGGCCATCTGATCCCGCGTCA
>JAQGKG010000184.1 GCA_028290245.1 Devosia sp.
ATTGCGATTTCTTTGTTGGCGCGCATTTTGGTGGCTTCCGCGAGGAAATGGACAACGTGCTGCTGCTCGACATGGCCATCCACACTTTGGACGCCGCGCGCTTCATGGCGGGAGTCGCGCCCACCGCGGTATATTGCCTCGAAAACAATCCGCGCGGCTCCTGGTATGGGCACGGCGCTGCCGCCAATGCGATCTTTGAATTCGAGGGCGACGTGGTGTTCAACTATCGCGGCTCCTGGTGCGCCGAGGGAGCCAATACGAGCTGGGAAAGCGCCTGGCGCATCATTGGTACCAAGGGAACGCTGATGTGGGATGGCGCGGACAACTTCGACGCCAAAGTGGCCATCGGAGGTTCGGGCCTGTTGCGCGAGGTGGCACCGATCGAGGTTCCTGCTCCGGCCGATATCGAGCAGACGCATGGCCATGCCAGCGTCATCGCCGAATTCCTGGACGCCATCGAGCAAGGCCGGCAGCCCGAAACGGCCGGTAACGACAATATCAAGAGCCTGGCCATGGTGTTTGCCGCGATCGAAAGCGCCAAAACCCGCCAGCGCGTCACCATTGCAGTTTGAGGATTTCTGAGTTGACCAACCCCGCCAAGGCTATCCGCATCGGCACCATGATCCAGGCCACGGAGGGCAAGGCCGCAGAGAATATCGCGGCGATCGCTGACCACGGCTTCGAGAGCTTCGAGCCGTTCTTCTGGCAGACCACCAATGGGCAGAACCTGGCCGAACTCGGCAAGCGCAGCCTTGAGGCGATTGGCAATCGCGACATCACCATTTCGACGCTCGGCATGTTCGGCAATCCGCTGGAGGACCAGGAGATGGACCGCCAGACTTTGCAGGGCTGGAAGGATTGCATCGACAACGCGCATCACTTCGGGGCTACCACGGTTGCCGGTTTCACCGGCCGTATCCGCAACAAGCCGCTGACCGACAGCCTGCCGCGCTACAAGGAAGTCTGGTCGGAACTGGCCAAGCGTGCCGCCGACAAGGGCGTCAGGTTGGCCTTCGAAAACTGCGCCATGGATGGCAATTGGGCGACCGGCGACTGGAACATCGCCCACAATCCCGACGCGTGGGAGCTGATGTTCAACGAGACGCCGGACGACAATATCGGGCTCGAATGGGAGCCGTGCCATCAGATGGTCTATCTGATCGATCCGATGCCGCAGATCCGTAAATGGGCGCACAAGTTTTTCCATGTGCATGGCAAGGACGCGACCATTCGCTGGGAAGTCATCAAGGAGCATGGCGTGTTCGGCCGCGAGAAGTTCGTCTTCATGCGCACGCCGGGATTCGGCGACAGCAACTGGACCGATGTGATCTCGGAGCTACGGCTCGCCGGCTACAAGGGCTCCATCGACATCGAAGGCTGGCATGATCCGGTCTATCGCGGCGACCTCGAAATGACGGGCCAGGTCCGCGCGCTCAACTATCTCAAGAATTGCCGGGGTGGTGACTACGTCGCCTGACCTCGTCAAACCGCCGCAACAAGCTCCACAAGAAGCTCCGGCGAAATTTACGACAACCGCGGCCCATGCCGCACATTGGGAGGACTGAGGATGAAACTGTCGACATTGGCCATGGCGATTGGCGCTGTGGTACTAACAAGTGGCCTGGCATATGCCCAGGAAAAGACGTTCAATATCTGGTGGTTCGAAAATGCGGATTCGGCCCAGGGCATCACCTGGACGAAGGCCCTTGAAGAACTCAAGGCCAACCATCCCGACGTCACCGTAAATTTCGAGCAGAAGACCTTTGAGCAGTTGCAGGCTTCGGGCAGTATGATCCTCAATTCGGATCAGGCGCCAGACGTGCTCGAATACAACAAGGGCAACGCCACCGCCGGTCTCGTGGCCAGCCAGGGCCTATTGCAGCCGCTGGACGATGCCTATGCCGCTCAAGGCTGGGACAAGATTCTCAATGAAAGCGCGCTGGCACTGAGCCGCTACGACGATCTGGGCGTTTACGGCTCGGGCTCGATCTGGGGCATCTCGACCTATGGCGAATATGTTTCGGCGTTCTACAATATCGACATGTTCGAAAAGGCAGGGCTGAAGGTTCCGACCACGTTCGAGGAACTGACTGCTGACTTCGAGGCCTTCAAGGCGCAGGGCATTACCCCGCTGGCGCTGGGCGGCACCGATACTAGCGGGCAGCACGTGCTGGCATCGCTGGCTTATACCCATGCCGATGATACCTGGATCCAAAACTATCAGGGCCTTAAGGCGCCGCTCGATACCGCTCCCTATCTATTCGCCGCCCAAACCATGGTCGATTGGGTGGCCAAGGGTTATGTCAGCAAGGACGCGACCGGGATCAATGATGACGCCGCTGCGCTACAGTTCACTTCTGGCCAGGCGCCGATCTACATTTCGGGGACCTGGAACCTGGGCAGTTTCAACTCTTCGATCAAGGACTTCAAATGGGGTCAGTTCCTCGTGCCGACCCCAAAGTATTCGGTCGGATCGACGGGCAATCTCTGGGTAGTGCCGAAGGCCTCCAAAAACCCTGAACTCGCCCAGGAATGGATCAGCCTGCTGCTATCGCCCAAGTATCAGACG
>JAQGKG010000188.1 GCA_028290245.1 Devosia sp.
GAAGTCGCTGAGCCGGCTTTGCACCACGACGCAGATATAGGCCATGGCGAAGGTGGAGTGGGCGATGACGATAGTCAGCATGCCGCGACCGGCCGGCCAGCCGAGCAGGCTTTCCATGGCGACGAACAGCAGCAGCATCGAGAGGCCGGTGATGACGTCTGGCATCACCATGGGGGCAGAGACCATGCCCGAGAACAGCGTGCGGCCGCGGAAGCTGCGGAAGCGGACCAATGCGACCGCGGCGAGGGTGCCCAGCACCAGTGCGATGGTGGCGCTGATGGCGGCGATCTGCAGGCTCAGCCAAGCGGCGCCAAGCATTTGCGGATCATTGAACAGCTCGCCATACCATTTAGTCGAGAAGCCCGACCAGACCGTGACCAAGCGGTTCTCGTTAAACGAGAACACCACCATCGAGATGATGGGCGCATAGAGGAATGAAAAGCCCAGGGTTGCCGCGATGGGCAGGAACCAGCCACGCCGCATGTTACTTCTCCACCACGGCGTTCTGGGCCTTTTGCAGCAGCATGATCGGCACCACGACGACGGCTAGCATGGCGACCGCTACGGCAGAGGCGCGTGGCCAGTTGGTGCCGCCGAAGAACTCGTCCCACAGCACGCGTCCGATCATCAGCGTTTCGGGGCCGCCCAGCAAAGCCGGGATGACATATTCGCCAACGGCGGGAATGAAAACCAGCAGCGAGCCCGCGAGAACGCCCGGCAATGACAGGGGTAGGGTGATCGACAGGAAGGTCTGCCATGGGCGTGAGCCGAGATCGGCGGAGGCCTCGATTAGCGATACGTCGAGCTTCACTAGCGTGGTGTAGAGCGGCAGGATCATGAAGGGCAGGTAGCTGTAGATCAGGCCGACATAAACCGCGAAATCGGTCTGCATCATCACCAGCGGCTCGATGCCGAACAGGCCGAGGAACTGGTTGATCAGGCCATTGCCGCGCATGAAACCGGTCAGCGCATAGATGCGCAGCAGGAACGACGTGAAAAACGGCAGCACCACCAGCATCAGCAGTACATTGCGCCACGGATCGGGCGCGCGGGCGATGGCATAGGCCATGGGGTAGCCGACGATCAGCGTGATGACCGTCGAGATCGCGGCGATGCGGATCGAGGACAAGTAGGCGGCGACGTAGAGGTTGTCGCTGAACAGCTTGATGTAGTTGTTGAGATGCAGGGTCAGCTGCACGGTTCCTTCTTCGGTCGTCAGCAGCGGCGAATAGGGTGGGCGGCCGAATTGCTTCGTGGCCAGCGAAATGCCGAACACAACCGCCAGGGGAATGAGGAAGAATATGACCAGCCACAGCACTGGCGCGATCAGCACCAGCGCCTTGCCGGAAATGCCGACCTTGGCGAGACCGCGCTCGACGGCCTTCCACGGTTTCAGCCGCCGGGGCGGCGGGAAGGAGGGCTGGTGGGCAGTGGTCATACTGTCAGCACCGAGCCGGAGGTGTCGTTCCAGGTGAGGTAGACCGGCTCGTCCCAGGTGATGGCGTCGGGATTGCCGCGGACGGTGTTGGTCTGGGTGACACGCAGGCGCTTGCCGCTGTCTAGCAGCACTTGATAGACGCTCATGTCGCCGAGATAGCCGATGTCTTCGACGATGCCATGGGTCACATTGGCGTCGAAAGGACTGGCTGGCCTGTCGCGGCTGAGCATCAGTTTTTCGGGGCGGATGGCCCAGGACAAGGTCTGATCGGGGGCGCAATCGACGCCATGGCCGACATAGATATCGCAGCCCAGCTCGCTGGAGCGGATGCGGACATGGCCGGGCTCGTCCTCGGTGACGACGCCTTCGACCATGTTGACCGAGCCGATGAAGCCGGCGACGAATTTGGAATTGGGGAACTCATAGATGTCGGTGGGCTCGCCGATCATGGCGATTTCGCCCTGGTTCATCACCCCGATGCGGGTGGCCAGCGACATGGCCTCCTCCTGGTCGTGGGTGACGACGATGAAAGTGACGCCGAGGGTTTCCTGGATTTTCACTAGTTCGAACTGGGTTTCCTCGCGGAGCTTTTTATCCAGCGCGCCGAGCGGTTCGTCGAGCAACAGCAGCTTTGGCCGCTTGGCGAGGGCGCGGGCAAGGGCGACGCGCTGGCGCTGGCCGCCGGACAGCTGGTGCGGCTTGCGGGCGCCGTAGTCCTGCAGCTTGACCAGCGTCAACAGCTCGGCGACGCGGTCGGTGATTTCGGCCTTGGGCAGGCCATCGCGCTTGAGGCCATAGGCGATGTTTTGCTCGACGTTCATATGCGGGAACAGCGCATAGGACTGGAACATCATGTTGACCGGCCGGTTGTAGGGCGCGACGTGGGTCATGTCCTGGCCGTCGATCTCGATGGTGCCCGAAGTCGGCGTTTCGAAGCCAGCCAGCATGCGCAGCAGCGTGGACTTGCCCGAGCCCGAGCCGCCGAGCAGGCAGAACAGTTCGGATTTGTAGATGTCGAGCGACACGTCATGCACCGCTGCGACGTCACCGAATTTCTTGGTGATATTGCGAATGCGGACGAAGGGGGTCGCGGACGGATCGCGCCATGGACGAGTGTCGGCAGCGATCTGCGGTTTCTTGGCCATAGCGCACTCTTGAAAGCTGAAGGGGCGGCTTGTGACCGCCCCCGGGATTCGAATTACTGGCCGGTTTTGATGCGGGTCCAGGTGCGGGTCAAGAGTTCTTCGAAATCGGGGCTGTGGGCTTTCATGGTGAAGGCGTTGGCCAGGGTTTCGGGGGTTGGGTAAATGCTGGGGTTGGACTTGACGGCTTCATCGACGAAGGCCAGCGAGGCCGGATTGGGGTTGGCGTAAAACACCGTGTTGGTGATGGCCGCGACCACTTCGGGCTGCATGATATAGTTGATGAACTTGTGGGCGTTGTCCGGGTGCGGTGCATCGGCCGGGATGGCCAGGAAGTCGAACAGCGTCGGGGCGCCTTCAGCCGGGATCAGGTAGGCGACCTTGGTGCCTTCGGCGGCATTGTCGGCAGCGATGAACATGTCGCCGGAATAGCCCATGGCTAGGCAGATTTCGCCGTTGCCGAGGTCGTCGATATACTGGCTTGAATGGAAATAGCGGATCGAGGGCTTGATGGAATTCATCAGCGCTTCAGCCTTGGCGAGGTCTTCTTCGCTTTCCGAATTGGGATCGAGGCCGAGATAATGCAGTGCCGCGCCAATGACTTCGGAGGGGCTATCCATCACAGCGACGCCGCAGGACGCCAGCTTGCCGACGGTTGCGGGGTCAAACAGCAGGTCCCAGCTGGTGGGGGGCACATCAGTGCCCAGCGCTTCGGCGACCTTGGCGACGTTATAGCCAAGGCCGATGGTGTTGAGCATGTAGGGCACGCCATGGGCGTTGTCCGGATCGACGATGGCGGCAGTGGCGAGAGCGGCCGGATCGAGATTGACGAAGTTGGGCAGCTTGGCCTTATCCAGCGGCAGGATCAGCCCGGCCATGATCTGGCGCTCGAGGAAATTGCCCGACGGGACTACGATGTCATAACCGGCGCTGCCGGCTAGCAGCTTGGCGTCGACGATCTCGTTGTTGTCGTACACGTCGTAATTGACCTTGATGCCGGTCTCCGCCTCGAAATTGGCAATGGTGTCCTCGGCAATATAGTCGGACCAGTTGTAGACGTTGAGCACGGCTTCTTCCTGGGCCAGCACGGGGCTGGCGATCATGAGGGCGCCGATGGCAAGGGCGAGCGACTGCTTCATCTGATGGGCTCCTGTGCGGATGGGTTGGTGGTCTTGGGTGGCGCAACGTCCGGCGCTGCAATTGGGATGCGTGGACGATCAGGCGCTTATCTGGGAGTGCCCGTGGTGGGACTGTCCTCGAAATCTGGTGCACAAAAGGAGCGCTCGGAAGCGCTGGGCAAATCGGCTGAACTGGGCCCTGATCGGGGCGCGTATCGATCGGCGCGGGGGGCGCGATCAACAAGGGTGGTTTGCAGCGAAGTGCCCTTTCCGCGCTGGCGTTATGAGGGCAACCTAGAGCCAATTTTCGGAGGGGACAAGCGGCTGTGGCCAAGAATTGTTGAGGGTTGACGCCCTGCGGCAACAAGGCGCAAAACCCGCTTCAACGGGACCGGACGGTCCACCTCCCCGATATAGCAGCGAGTGATCCGATGAGCGCCAAATCCTACCTGTCGATCAGCCCCGAGGTGAAGAAGGCGCTTGCCGAGGGCAAGCCGGTAGTGGCGCTGGAATCCACCATTATCACGCATGGCATGCCCTATCCGCAGAACTTGGCCATGGCGACCAATGTGGAGCAGGTGATCCGCGACAATGGAGCGGTGCCGGCGACCATCGCCATTATGGATGGCCGCTTCTGCGTCGGTGTTTCCGGCGAGGATTTGGAACGATTGGCACAGACTGGTGGAACC
>JAQGKG010000163.1 GCA_028290245.1 Devosia sp.
GTGTATTTCCAGCATCCCGGCCAGTCACTGTCGATGGTGCGGCTGTATGCCAAGGTGGCGGGGCGAGGCATGGCTAACCGCGCCTAGAAAACTGTTCGTTGTGCGTGGGATAGCCTAACGCAGCTGAGTTGCGCTATGGTTGGTCCGACCAGAGTGCGGGCCGGCTGACTGATGCAGTATTTCTTCCACGTGAGAAGCGGCGCCCGGTCCATCCTGGACGCGGAGGGCGCCTATTTCCCTACGCAACAGGCAGCACGCGCGGAGGCGGCTTCCGTCGCACGAGAGCTGGTGGGCCGGAGCCTTGCCGCTGATGAGGACGTGGACTGGTCGGGGGCGATCGAAATAGCCACCGACGGCGGAGTGGTGGAGACGGTGGGTTTCCTCGAGGCCGCAGGCGTACTGCTGGCGGCGCGAAAGCGCTAAATCTGGCGGCGCCGGAAGTCTTCGCCGAACAACCGGGTATAGTGGGCCTCGGCGCGCCCATAACCGCCATTAGCCTCGGCTATCAGCCCGTCACGGTCGCGAATTTCGATCTGGCCGCGCGAGGAGCCGATCATCCCCCGGCCTTCGAGTAGGTGGATGGCGACGGTGACGCCGGGGCGCCGGCAGCAGAGCATTTGGGCGAGGAACTCGTGGGTGATGTGGATCAGATTGGTATCGACCCTGTCGTGCACCATCAGCAGCCAACGCGCCAAACGTTCCTCGAGCTTGGCGCGGCCATTGGCGGCGACGGTGGAGGCGATCTGCAACTCGAAGGCGCGGGCGAATTTCAGCATCAGCGCGTTGAAGGCGGGATCGCTGTCGAGGGTCTGGCGGAACAGTTGTCGGGGCAGGCGGTAGGCGCTGCCTTCGACTTGTACATTGCCATCGAACGCGGCCACTTCGTCGCCCAGGACGAGACCGATATCGAACAGGCCCTCACGGCCAACCATGGCAATCTCGATGAGATGGCCGGGCTCGTATTCGGACACCAGCGAGATCAGTCCGTCTTCGACAAAGTAGACCCATTCGGACTGTTCACCGGCGGCCACTAGATTGTCGCGGGTTTTGAGTTGTACCGGTTCGAGCGCTGGAACCAGCAGGTCTGACGCAGATTGGCCCAACGCGTTGAGCAGCAAATTGACGTACGCCACAGCCACCTCCCCCGTGGGCAGGCGTAATTGAGAATGCCTGCATGTCCTGCATACTAGCCGTTATTCACGGAAATGATGGTATGCAATAGACAGTACAATTCGTACGAAGTATTCGGGGGCTAAACGGTTGGATTTGTGAATGAAACTGCCGCCACAAGACAAAATTGCGGCTTTGACAGTACATGGGTTGTGAATTGGACTATTTTATTTTAACGGTGCAGGAACCGGATTTCGTCGGATCGGTGTACGGTACCGTACGCTTGACGTCGATCTGGGAGGATGAGCGTGCAAGACTATACCCGACCGCAGCCGATTTTAGACGCTCCATTTCATAAGAGCGTTGTTCCTCAAACCGTCATGGATGCATTCGAAAATGCGTCTGCTTTCATCGCGATTTTACACGGTCCGGAACATATTTTCGAACTGGCTAATGCGCAGTATCGCAAGCTGATGGGGGTCCGAGTGTTTATCGGCCGCACCATACGTGAAGTAGCGCCCGACGTCGCCGACCAAGGTTTCTTCGAAACGCTGGATCGTGTTTACCAGACCGGCGAAATCTACGTGGCGCGCGATATTCCGCTGGTTCTCACTCGGGTGGAGGGGATGCCGGCCGAGGCGTTTCGCATCAATCTGTTGTATTCAGCGATCACCAAACCCGAGGGCGGAAGCTACGGCATTTTCGTCGAAGGGACGGTGATATCCGGACCGCCTGGCGCGATGGCGGGAGAACAGAAGGATCGCTTGCTCACCCCCCGCGAGCTTGAGGTTCTGCATTGGAGTTCGCAGGGAAAGACGGCGGATGTCACGGCGTCCATCCTTGGCATCGGTACGCGGACGGTGCATCACTACATGAGCCGGATCATCGACAAGCTGCAGGCGACCAATCATACCCACGCCGTTGCCGAGGCAATGCGGCGGAATATTTTATAGGTTTGCGGCTTTAACCCAGCAAGCGGCGGAGTTCGGCGAGGATGGCGTCGCGGGAATAGGGCTTGCGGACGACGGGTATGGCGGTGAATGCCTGGCCGATGCCGCCATCGCCATAGCCGGTCGCGAAGATGAACGGCACGCCTCTGGCTTGGAGGGCTGTGGCGATCGGCTCGGAATTGCCATCACCCAGATTGACGTCGAGGATTGCAACGTCGGGTAAATCCTTGTCGAGATATGTGAGGGCTTCGGTTGACGAGGTTACGGTCGCAACCACGGAGAGGCCAGCCTCTTCGAGGATTTGCTCGAGGTCTAGCGCGATCAGCATCTGGTCTTCTACGATCAGCACGCGCTTGCCGTTAAGGTTGAAGCCTGACTTGGCAATCGGCGGGATCGAAGCTGGGGGCGGAGTCTCGGTCCGCGCGGTGCGGAGCGAGATGAACTTCGGCGGAATGCGGAAGCGCGCGACGACGCCGGTCGGTAGGTATTGCACATCGCTTTCGCCGCCGAGGTCGAAGGGGACGCTTCGGTCGATCAGCACGGTGCCAAAGCCGAGGCGGCTTGGTGGGGTGACGATGGGGCCTTGGCTTTCGACCCAGTGGATATCGCAGGCGCCAACGAGGTCGACGGTCCAACTGACATCGAGGCGCCCGCCGGGGCGGGATAGGGCGCCGTATTTGGCGGCATTGGTCGATAGTTCATGCAGCACCAAAGCCATGATGGAAAACGAGCGGGCGTCCATCCAGACATTGTCGCCAGTCAGATTGATGGTGGTCGCGCCGGCGCGATAGGGCAGCAGTTCGGCCTCGAGCAGGTCCTGCAAGGCCCCGCCGCCTTCGCCGCGGATCACCTGATCATGCGCCAGCGACAGCGCCTGAATGCGGCCGCGCAGGGATTCCACGTAGTCGGCGAGTGACAGATCGGCCTCGACTGGGTTGGTAACCAGCGACTTGATAATGGCGAGGATGTTCTTGACGCGGTGGTTAAGCTCTTCGTTGAGCATGCGCTGGCGGACTTCGGCCTTGGAGCGTTCGTCGGCGAGCAATTCGGAATGCTGCAGGATGACGCCGACTAGCGCCATGCGAGCGGCTTCGGCGAATTCGCGCTCCTGCTCGCTCCAGGGGACGGACTGCTGGTGGACGGTCTCCTTCCAGACTGCAAAGCTCTTACGCGGCGTCAGGCGATCGCCCATCGGCCCGGACTCATAGGTCTTGTTGGGGTTGCCGCCCCAATCGAGGGTCTGGACCACTTCCTTGCGAAACAGAAAGACGTAGTCGCGCGGGCGCTGAGACAGCGGCAGGGCCAGCATTCCCGACGCTACGTCAGCATAGGTCTCGGCACCGGCAAGGACGTCGGACAGCTTGTGGGAAGCCCAGACCCGGCCTTGTGCCACTGTTTCGGCAAAACGGGCGAGGACGGGAATGGCTTCGTCCGGGGGCGTGATGCCGGAAGTCGTCAGTTCACCGTCAAGCCACATAGCGAGGCCGTCGGCTGGAATGAGCCGGCCGAAGTCTTGGAGGCGTTCGCGCAGCAGAGCATGGATGTCCTCGACGCGCACCGCCGCCTGCAGCAGGTCATCGAGGGCGGCGCGGGCGGCGGTGGCAGAATCGAGCGACTGGCGGTGGCGCAATGCCGTCAGGTGCAGCGAGAAAAAGTCGCCGAACATTTCGGCGGCGATACGCTGGGCCATGGAGAGCGTGCGCGGGCCGTAATGGTGGCAGGCGATGAGGCCCCAAAGCTCGCCATCGACAATGATGGAAATCGACATCGAGGCGCCGACGCCCATGTTACGCAGGTATTCGCAATGGATGGGGGACACACTGCGCAGATGCGCAAAAGACAGGTCGAGTGGCTCGCCAGAGGCGTCGAATTGCGGATTGATGCGGATGCGTTCGAAATTGGCGTCGGAAATGACTCGGATAGTGTTTTTGAGGTAGAGCGCCCGCGCCTGCTGGGGAATGTCGCTGGCGGGGAAATATTGGCCTAAGAAGCTTTCGAGATCGGCGCGCTTAGCTTCGCTGATCACCTTACCAGCGCCATCGGCGCCGAACTGATAAATCATTACGCGGTCGTAGCCGAGCATGCCTTGGATAAGGCGTGCGGTATCGCGGACCAGGCGATCGAATGAATTTAGCGTGGCGATGCGCGTGAGCATGGCGCGGGCGATTTCGAGCGGCCTCGATACATCGTCGCCGGCCGGCTCGAATTCGATGATGACATTGCCCTTGAAGCGATGCACGGCGATGTCGAAGTGCCGGCCATTGGGCAGAGCTTTGTTGAACATCAGGGCGGAGCGACTGCCTTCGGGCGTACGGGCAAGCGCGTTGCGGAGTTCGTGCTCGAGTTTCTGGCCGAGAATGACGGACGGCTCTAGGCCATTCAGATTACCTTCGACACCAAGTATGGCCTGGCTATTGACGGAGTGGCGCACGATGGCCGTTGCCGAAATATTGCACGCCAGCATACAGCCGTGGGGCTGGATGCTGCCGGGGATATGGATTGGCTCGACGTCGCAATTGGTCAGATTGACCGAACTAAGCTCGTTCATGCGCGGCTTTCGCGTAGATGGAAAGGGCGAAGCGGAAAGTGGCTTCGGCGCCAGCAATGACCTCGTCGTGTGACGCGGTCGTGGTTTCAAGTTCGGTCATGAACCGGCGCCAACGATCGTGATCGCCGGCTTGACGGGCAAGGTGCCGGGCGCCGAAATCATCACGTAGGCCCAGCTTTTGCGCTTCGCGCACCAGCATGCGGGCGCCCATGGATGAGCCTTCAAGCACATAAGCAACGCCCAGACGCTGGGCAGTGGTCGTTATTGCCGGAGCGAGCTCATAAACCGGCGGCACGTCGAGGGTAAGATCGGCCAGGTCCTGCGCTGTCAGATCCGCAATGGGATCGATCTCCCAGCCTGCCGGAGCCAACGCAAAGCTTGCCTCGACGGCGCGGCGGAACCGGTAAGTGTTGTGTGTGAAGGTGCCATAGGTGGCCACGTCTGCAAAATGGCCGACGGCACGGCCAATTCTTCGTGGCTTTGAGCAGTCCGGGCACGTAGAGCGCTTCGCAGGGTAGGATCGGTCATTCAGGCTCCAGTCAGCGCGACACTACGAGCCCAATAAGGCGCAGTCACTAGGTAAAGAGAACTGCCCTATAAATAGGTGCGATGTCGGTGGACAGCGGAGGATGACAGCTGCCGCGATGGACCTAGTAGACCTTAACCGATGACAGATTGCGCAGGAGATACTGATCGAGTGCCGGCTGGGAAGCCACGATGCGTTCGCAATAGCTCTGGAAGAACCGGTCTCGGCAGACGTCGACAGAGGTGCCATCGACGCGGACCGAGGAGAAGCTGTTGTCGAGGCCGGACAGGGCGAGATCCTTGAGGACCTGGCCGGTTTTCAGGCAAATCTCCGAGCCGGTGTAATTGGTACCGGTGTAGAAGCAGACGGTGCCGCCACGGGGATACTGGGCCAAGCCATTAGGCCAGTCACCGGGAATAGCGCCGAATGAGATGTTGCGCTTGTAGGTCCAGCCGCGCCCAGTGTCGCCATCGACAAGGCACCACAGCTTCTGGCAGCGCAGCACCTGAATTGCGGAGTGTGTCGCGATTTCGCCGGTCAGGGCATACTTGGTGCCGGGGCCATTGTGCAACTGGAGCGCGTTTTCGCTGAACGCGTGGGTACCTGACTGCGATGCTGCCATGGCCGGTGCTTGGGCGAGGGTGAACAGAAGCGCGGCGCTGGTAAGGGCGGTCAGCAAGCGGAGAACGGTACGCATCGGGTTGGTTCCTATGGCGGGTGCTGCACGCAATCTACCGCGAGACGGCTTGGCTTCCAATAGGTCAAAACGAAGGGCGCAACCGAGGTTGCGCCCTTATAGTCACTGTGCCGTCGCGACGATTAACGCACGCGGACCGAAGCGACGAAATCGTCTAGGTCACCGAGCGACGAGGCGCTGGTGGTGTAGGTGCGGCAATCGCGATAATTGTTTTCAGAGCAGACCTGAACCTGGAGGCCATCGGGGTTATCGATGGACGAGATACGGTCCGCCCAATTGCCGAGGTTGCGATTGCTGTCGCCCGATTCGAGGCAGAAGCTGTCGCCACGGAAGCGGGTACGATCATAAAAGCAGACTTCGCCGTCAAATGTCGGCTGCACGACCGGAGGACGCGGCGGGCGCTGAGGCTGCTGAACCTGCGGCTGCTGGCCGACGCCGAAATTGATGGTTGGGCCACCAGGACCAGTCGAGAAGCCAAAGGATACGCCTGGCTGCTGCGGGTTGACGACTGCGCCGCCACCAGCGCTCAGGTAGGTGGACGAAATCCAGCCGTCAGGGCCGGGCTTGGCGATGTAGCACCACGAGCCTTCGCACTGCTGCACATCAACCTGGGTGCCGCGACGCACGGCGTCCACGACGGCATAATTGGTGCCTGGGCCCTGGCGCACGTTGACGTTGCTGGTGACTGTGCCGGGGGCTGCATAAGCAGCTGGCAGGAAAACAACGACGGCAGTGGCTGCGACCGCGATGCCGGTAGCAACATTCAGCAAAGTCTTGCGGGTACGGCGGTTCATGCTTGGCGCTCCTGTGTTCTGGTCATCCGGCCCGAATGGGCGACGCGTGCGGCGACCAGGTATTTTGCTGAAGAAACGGGGCGATGGAGAAAAGAGTTCCGGGGCCCTGGGAAATTGTCAGTGATTGCCGTGTCTTTCGAGCGCCGCTGTTGCCACGGTGTTTAGTGAGGCCATGCTGAACGTTGCCTGAACAAATCAGTCCGGGATTTTGCGCTTGGTGCCGTCTTCATTGAGCGCCACGAAGACGAAGCGACCCTCGGTCACCTTGACCCGGTCGGCCAGTCGATTACGGCGGGCCCAGGCCTCGACGCCGACGGTAATCGACGTGGTGCCGACCCGTTCGACATTGGTGTAGACGCAGAGCACGTCGCCGACTTTTACCGGGGCAATGAACGTCATGGCTTCGACAGCGACGGTGACGGTGCGGCCAAGAGTGCGTTCGACAGCCGCAATGGAGCCGGCAATATCCATCTGGCTCAGCACCCAACCGCCGAAAATATCACCGGAGGGATTGGTATCAGCCGGCATGGCCAGCGTGCGGATGGTCAGCGCGCCTTTTGGGCCGACGATTTTGATGGTTTCAGTCGTGTCGCTCATAGTCACGGTCCTTTCACGGGCCAACGGCTGACTGCTTCTTCCCAATGCTTGCGGCACAGCGAGACATAGACCGACTTTTCAATCGCAACCTGTTCGCCATCGGTCAAGACGCGACCATCGGCGTTCTGGCGCACCACCATGGTGGCCTTGGAACCGCATTCGCAAATGGTGCGAATTTCGCGCAGTTCATCAGCAATGGCCAGCAATTGCTGGGAGCCGGGGAACAGCTTGCCCTGAAAATCGGTGCGCAGGCCAAAGCACATCACCGGAATACGGAGACGGTCGCTGACGCGGGCTAATTGCCAGACCTGATCGGCTGTGAGGAACTGCGCTTCATCGACAAAGACGCAATCGACCTTGCCGTTTTCGGTCTCTTCCCGAATGGTGCTGAACAGGTCGTCCTCGGACGAATAAAGGTCTGCCGGCTCGGAGATGCCGATGCGCGACGAGATCAGGCCGGCGCCGTTTGTCACATAAAGCGAGGATGTATAGAGCAGCGGCCGCATGCCGCGCTCGCGGTAGTTATAGGCGGCCTGCAGCAGCAAGGTGGACTTGCCGGCATTCATCGCCGCATAGGAAAAATAGAGCTTGGCCATGCCTCGTTGTGCCGGAGCCAGTGTCGCCACGCGAGAGCTAAAGACCGGTGCTCCACAAAAAAGAGGCCGCCCGACGGGGGCGGCCAGAAAAGCCGAGGTATCGGCGGAGAGCCGGGGTTGGCGGCCAGACTCTCCAATAGGCCGGGCGCGACGTTGGGGAACGTGGGGCGCGGCAGGTCCGGGCCGATGGGGATGGGCCGGGAACACGAGTGAGGCTAGGATGGTTTGATGACACGGGCGTGACAGCTCGGCGGGGCTGGTGTTCAGGTCCGGTTCAGCGAGGCGCTGGCAAGGTTGGCGCATTCCCGGTTTGGAGTTTTGGCGATGTTGAAAGCAGTTTTGGTTGTTGGCGCGGTAGCGCTGCTGGCGCAGCCGGCGATGGCATCGCCGGTCGGGACCTGGGAAATCGAGATGCGAGATTCCCGGTACAATGTCGAGATGTGCGGTGACGACGGCACGCAGCTGTGTGGCACACTGATCTGGCTGGGCAATGGCGCCGATAACGCCGAGAACATGCCCTATCTCAATACGCTGATGATCGACCATGCGAGCCCGGTGGGACCAGGGGAGTGGAAGGGCGACCTGCATATTTATGGGCAGACGGCTGGTGGGACGATCACCCAGGTGAGCGAGGACCAGATCACGCTGCAGGGCTGCGTGCTGGGGATTATTTGCAAGACGTATCAGATGTATCGGTATGCGGAGTAGGCGAAGTCAGTTCGTCAACTTTGCCTGTCGTTTGGCCCAGAGCGGGGGCAGGGCTTCGACGGCCAGGATGGCGACGAAGATGAGGGCGGCACCGGCGTAGCCGATGGGCGGCAGGCGTTCGTTGAGGAAAATGGCGCCGCCGATGGCCGCGAACAGGCTTTCGGATGACAGGATAATCGCGGCGTTGGCCGAGGGCAGGTGCTGTTGGCCGACGGCTTGCAGGGTGAAGGCGATGGCGGTGGAGAAAATGCCGGCATAGGCCAGTTCTTCCCAGCCGCCCATGATGCCGGCGATGGTGGGCGCTTCGAAGATGAAAGCGGCCAGCAGGGCGACGCCGCCGGCGAGCAAAAAGCTGATGCAGGAGACGAGAATGGGCTGGCTGGTGGTGCGGGCGATGTAGCCGAGCATCATGACCTGGATGGCCCAGAATACGGCGCTTCCGACGACCAGCGCATCACCGGCATTGAGCGTGTCGAGCCCGCCGCCGTTGAGATAGTAGATGCCGACTAGCGCCAGCGGGACGCCGACCCAGATGACCGGATGCGGCCAGGCGCGGAACACAAATAGCCCGATCAGCGGCACCAGCAAAACGTAGAGGCTGGTGAGGAAGCCGCCATTGGTGACGGTGGTGGTGAGCAGGCCGACCTGTTGCAGCCAGGAGCCGAGCATGAGGGCCAGACTCATGGCGGCTATGAACCACCATTGGCGTTGTGTGAGCGGTTGCGGACGCGGGGTGCGGCGGGTGAGGAAGATCGCCAGTGGCAGGATAACGACGCCCCCGAGCAGGTTGCGCACGCCTATGAAGGTCAGCGGCCCCATGGTTTCCATGGCGGATTTTTGCACCACGAAAGCAAAGCCCCAGAGGGTGGTGCAGATCAGCAGCATGAGGATGGCGACGGGGCGGGACATAGTTATTGTTCTCTGAAGTTTCAGTCGACACCCTCCCCCTTGCGGGGAGGGTCAGGGAGGGGGGGCGTTTGGGCCGGATATCGGGGCTAAACGCACCCCCACCTAGCCTCCCCCGTCAAGGGGGAGGTACCGATCGGGTTTGCGGGGCGCCTGGGCCATTCGGGCGCAGCCCTCATGGCCACGAGCGCTTAAATCGCTCCACTGGAGCGATTTATCCCTGCGGGCCGCGATCGAGCTCAGCATCCAGCGCAGCGATCAATTGCTGGATCTCCTCCGGCGTCGTGTAGTGGACGAACGACAGGCGCAAGACGCCGTGGTTGGGGTCGATGCCGACGGCTTCTAGGAGGCGGTAGGCGTAGAAGTGGCCGCCGCTGGCCATGATGTTGTGGTTGGCGAGGCGGGTGGCGACGACGGCGCCGGGTTCGCTGAGGCCGAGGGCGATGGTGGGCGCGCGGGTGGCGGCGTCGTCGGGGCCGATGATGCGGACGGTGTTTTTGCCGCGCAGGTAATCGAGCAGCGGCGTTGCCAGGGCGATTTCCTGGGCGCGCATGGCGGCGTGGGCGCGGCGGAACGGGTTTGTCCCCTCGACGCTGTAACCTGCGATTTCGGCGACGGTTTCGAGATAGTCGACGATGCCGGAAGCTGCCGCGATCTGGGCGTGGTCGGGACCGGCCGGGGTCAGGCGGTAGCGCGGCTTGGCTTCGTTGAAGTAGTGGCCCTGATTGGGCAGCGACATGGCAAGCTCTGGGCGCACGGCCATGACACCCTGGTGCGGGCCGTAGACCTTGTAAGCAGAGAAGAAATAGATGTCGGCGCCGAGGGCTGCGAGATCGGGCAGGCCATGCGGGGCGTAGCTGACGCCATCGATAATGGTGACGGCACCGACGGCTTTGGCGCGAGAGGCGATCTCGGCTACCGGGTTGATCTCGCCGGAAATGTTGGAGCAATGCGGCGCGGCGATAAGCTTGACCTTGGCATCGAGCAGCTTGTCGAGTTCGGCCAGCGACAGGCGGCCGGTGTCGGGATCGACCTTCCACTCGCGGATTTCGGCGCCCATTTTGGCCAGCCGGCGCCAGGTTCCGCTATTGGCTTCATGGTCCTGATTGGTGACGATGACGACGTCGCCGGGCTTGAGCCAACCAGCGAAGGCATTGCCCAGCACATAGGTGTTTGCGGAGGATGATGGGCCGAAATGGATCCAGTCGGCGGTGACGTTGAGCGCCTGCGCCATGCGCTCGAAGCTTAGGTCCATCGCTTCGCCGCCAGCGCGGGAGGCGGGATAGATGCCGTAGGGCTGGACTTTGGTGGCGCGGAAGAAATGGTTGAGCTTGTCGAGCACGGCGCGCGAGGTGTAGGAGCCGCCGGCATTTTCGAAGAACGCCTGGCCCTTGAGGCTGGGTTCGGAAAAGGCGGGGAAATTGGCGCGCAGGCGGGCCGGGTCGAGGGGCAGGGCGGTCATGGTCTATCCAGTCGATGGGTTGCCGATTGGATAGGGGATGGAGACGAAAAAGCAAACCCCGGCTGTTGAGAGCCGGGGTTTGTGCAGCTATTTAGCCATTGGCTGGGGGAGGCGTTGGCGCATCGGCTGGAGATTCCGGAGCGCCGGGGCCGCCACGCTGGCCGTCGTTATGGCCACCCTTGCCGAAGCCACCGCCGGGCATGCCGCCTTCGCGGTCGGGACGCTGCGGAGTGAGGCCAGCGAGTTGGTCTGCGGTAAGGCTGTCAAAGAACGCCTTGGCGGAGGGCTGCACGGATTTGAGCGCGTCGAGACGTGCGGTCTGGATGGCGATGTCATTGTCGAGGCGTTCGGCCAGGTTTGGCGCGACCGGGGTCTCGCCCTCGACTGGAGGCGTCGGGCGTAGGCCTTCGGTTGCGGTCTCGAATTTGGTCGCAGCCGAGATGGCCTGGGTCTTGAAGGTGTCGAACAGCGGCTGCTGCTCGGCGGTAAGTTCAACCCGCTGGCTCAGGCGAACCAGTGCGAGTTCCTTGGCATCGGCACCACGCTCGAAGCCGAGGATGTTGCCGCCCTTGTGGCCGTCGCCGCGCGGACCCTGATTGTGCCGGCCAAAATTATTGTGCTTCTCGGCCTGGGCGGTCGGTGCGGGAGCTTCTTGTGCGAATGTCGGAGCAATGGCGGAGAGACCGATGGTGGCGGTCATCATTGCCACAAGTACGGTTTTGGAGATCGTCTTCACGGGTAGGTCCTTTGCATGGGAGCCGGTTAACCCGGCGTGGTTGAACCTAGAGGACGCCACCTGTTCCTGACCTTGCGAGAGGATGAAGAGTTGGTCACGTTGGTAAGGAAGGGGCTGATTCGGCTGGATTAAGCGCAAAAAAAATGGGCCAGCGCGAGGCTGGCCCAGTTAAAGTCTGGTCAGAGAGAAATGGAGATCAGCCCTCGCCGCGGCCTGGGGACCAGTGACGAGGGGCGCGCCGGCGCGCAGGGGCGTCGACCGGCAGGTTGCCGCGCAAGGCAAAACGCGCGACTTCGTACATGACCGCAATGACGAGGATGGTCAGCGGAACCATGAACACCGCGATTTGGGTGTCCGGCTGGCTGGCCAGGTTAGCGGCTGTCGCAGGGGTTACGCCGGCCATCAAGGCCGCCGCCGCTCCGCCAGTCACCAGAGCTGTGGTGGCAATGGCGAGGCGCCTGAAACTTTTCGGCTGGGGGGACGTAGATTTGTGCATGGGATCAACGTCGAACCTTGTCGTTGCGATGGACGTTATAAGGCCACCGGAATGCGGTTCGAGTTTGTGTCGAATTTGGTCAGCCGCGTACCATTTGAAGGCGAAACTGTGGCGAGGGTCGCTGCAGCCTAACGACAGGAGTCGGTTATGCGCGTGATTTTCGCCTTTGCTATAATGATGTTTGCCTTGGCTGTGCCCGCTTTAGCGCAGTCCGATGACACGCCGTGGCGGGCCAGCGTGACCGGGCAAATCGAGGCTTTTCGCGCCGGTGATGGGGCCAAGGCGTTGACGTTCGCCGGCGAGGTGTTCCGGACGCAATTCGAGGGAAAGCCGGAGGCGTTTTATGCCGCGATCGCCGCGTCGGGATATTCGGCGATCGTGGAGTCGCGGTCGCACAGTTTTGGTGAATTCAACAAGGTGAGCGATACGTCGGTGCTGCAGGTGGTCGAGTTCGTCGGGCCGGACCAGTCACTGTATGAGGCGATGTATCAACTGGCGGACGAGCCGGGCGAGGGCTGGCGGGTGATCGGCGTGGCGCTGAAGAAGCAGGCCGGCATCGCTGTATAGGGTCGATACCGGCGCGCTGAGGGCGGCAGTTCAATCATAGGCGTGGACGCCTGCGTGGTGGCTGTGGGTTCGCGGGCGATGCGAGAGCAGGGTGCGGATTGCGCCGGAGAGTGGCATCATCAGGCCGCTGAGGCGTCGGGTCTTTTTGACCGGTGTGGTAGCGGTGGGTTCTTCCCAAGCTTGGTTGTAGACTTGCTTGAAAAAATAACTTGCGGGAATCATTCTTGGTTTCCTTTGAATCGGTTCAAACTGCGGTGGCAATGCGCCTTGAACCGGTTCAAATTGCTCTCGTGACTTGCCGGAGTCAAGCAGAATTTGAACCGATACAAAAGACGTGCTATGTCAAGGGCATGGCAGTGAAAAGCAAATCTAGCGCGAGCGTGAAGTTCGACGCTAGCATCAAGCTCAAGGATGTGGCGAAGGCGGCCGGCGTGTCGCAGGGCACAGCATCCAACGTATTCAGCAAGCCTGATGTGGTGCGGGAGGAAGTCCGCGAGCATGTGTTGCAGGTGGCGAAAGAGCTTGGCTATGCCGGCCCAAGCGTCACCGGACGGCTGTTGCGGCAGGGCAAGGTGAATGCCGTGGGCGTCGCGGCGATACAGCCATTGAGTTACTTTTTCGAGGACCCCTGGGCGCGGCAATTGATGAGCCACATTTCGGCAATCTGTGATGCACGTGGGGCGGGCGTTGCGCTTGTCTCGGCACTAAATGACGAGCGGTTGGCGTGGAATATTCAGTCGGCGCTGGTGGACGGCTTCGTGCTGCTGTGCGTCGAAGGCGGGGACGCGCTGGTGGAGATCACCCGGCAGCGGCAATTGCCGTATGTGGCATTGGCGATCGCGGCGTCGGATGCGAGCATTCCGACAATCGGGGTGAACAATATTTCAGGTGCTCGGATTGCGGCCGAATACCTGATTGGGTTGGGTCACCGTCGGCTTGCGATCCTGTCGACAATGATGAGCCATGATGGTGGCGGCCGGATGAGTGAGGCGCAGCTCGAGGCGGCGACGTTCTCGACCTCTCGCGACCGCGTGCTGGGTTACTGGCTGGCAATGGACGCTGCTGGACTTCCGAGGGGAAGTGCGCCGGTGTTCGAAACCCGCGAGGACGAGGCTAGCACGCATGAGTTGATGGCCGAGATGTTTGCGGCAGCGGAGCCGCCGACGGCGATCCTTGCCATGTCGGACAAGATTGCGCTGTATGCCGCGGACTGGCTGGCGCGGCATGGCATCGCCATTCCGGGTGACGTCTCGATCGTGGGCTTCGATGGCGTGCCCGAAGGGGCAACCGCCCGGCCGAGCCTGACAACGATGGAGCAGCCGATGGCCGAAATAGCGCGGCTGGCCGTGGATGCGGCGCTGGGCGTGACGCATGTCGAGGGTCGGCAGATGTTGCAAACCCGGCTGGTGGTACGCGAAAGCACGGCGCCGCCGCGCGCGTAGCGCTTGCTCGAGGGCATGGGAGACCGTATCAGTTTGCCCCGTATTCGCGGGGAGATTGATGATGGGTTTCTTGTCTGAGGCACTGGAGCGCGTGGCGCCGTCTGCGACGGTGGCGATCAGCCAGAAGGCGCGGACCATGGCGCAGGAGGGTCGCGATATTATCGCGCTTTCGGCGGGCGAGCCCGATTTCGATACACCGCTGAACGTGCGTGAAGCGGCTGTCCGGGCGATGGACGAGGGCAAGACGCGCTACACCAATGTGGATGGCATTCCCGAGCTGAAGGCGGCTGTGGCGGCCAAGTTCAAGCGCGATAACGGGCTGGATGTGACGGCGGCGGATTGCTTCGTGTCGTCGGGCGGCAAGCAGATCATTTTCAATGCGCTGATGGCGACGCTGAACCCGGGCGACGAAGTCGTGGTGCCGGTACCATATTGGGTGAGCTATCCGGAAATTGTGCGGCTGTGCGGCGCGACGCCGGTGTTTGCGGTGGCCGATGATACAACCGGGTTCAAGCTGCGGCCGGATGTGCTTGAAGCGGCGATCACGGACAAGACCAAGTGGCTGATCCTCAATACGCCGAGCAATCCGACTGGGGCGGCGTACACTGCGGACGAGCTGCGCGGGCTGGCGGACGTGCTGCTGCGGCATCCGCACGTGCATATTTTGACCGACGATATCTATGAAGTGCTGGTCTACGACGGCGGCACGTTTGCCACCATTGCGCAGGTCGAACCGAAGCTGCAGGCGCGGACGCTGACGATGAACGGCGTGTCGAAGTCGCATGCGATGACCGGTTGGCGCATCGGCTATTGCACCGGGCCGCGGGTGTTGCTGGCGGCGATGACCAAGCTGCAGAGCCAGTCGACCACCAATCCGAGCTCGATTTCGCAGTGGGCGGCGGTGGAAGCGCTGAACGGGCCGCAGGATTTCTTGGCCGATTGGCGTGAAGTGTTTCAGGGGCGCCGCGACCTGGTGGTGAAGGGGCTGAATGCCAATACCGGGCTCGATTGCCTCGTGCCGGAAGGGGCGTTTTATGTGTTCCCGTCGTGCAAGCGGCTGCTGGGCAAGACCAGCGCGGGCGGGGCGGTCTTGACGACCGACGAGGATTTCGTGATGGCGCTGCTGGAGGAGACCGGCGTGGCGCTGGTACATGGCACGGCATTTGGCCTGCCGGGACATTTCAGGTTGAGCTATGCGGCGAGCAATGCTGAGCTGGAAGAAGCGGTGAAGCGGATACAGGGGTTTTGTGCTGGGATTAGGTAGGGGCGCTAGCGAAATCCCCACCCGACCCCTTTGGGGCCACCCTCCCCACGAGGGGGAGGGATAATGTCGGCGTTTGTGGCGCTACTTGCCCATCCAGCTCATGAAGCCTGTCGAGTCTCCGCCGGCTTCGGCGAACATTTGGGTTAGTTTGCTGGTGGTGTTGTAGCTGTTGACGGCGGCTTGGTAGAAGCCTTCACTCCAGCCGGCGGCTTGGCGCTCTTCCGTGCTCATGCCGCCGAAGAGGGACATTATGTTTTGGCTGAAAGCGGTTGGGTCACTGGACTTGGCGGCGTTCTGGAAGCCGGCGAGCAGCGCGGCGCCGCTCTTGCTGCGCATGGCGGTTTGCGCGGCGCTGACCTCTTCGGTGGTGAACTTGCCGGTGCCGTCGAGTACGATGGATGACAGCGTGCGGCTGTCGAATTTGGACATGTCGATATAGGTGCCGATGGTGGTCGACTTGTTGAAGGTCGGCACTTTGCCGTTGCTGTTGGCTTCGGCATAGAGCGCGTCGAGCGTCTTGCGGGCGGTGGTGGCGACGTCGGCGATGGGCTGTGGCTTGATCTGTTCGCCGGCTTCGACGAGGGCGAGGTAAAGCGCGACCGGATCGTCATCGCCAGCATCTGGGAAGGTCTTGGGGTCGGTGGCGAGTTGCTTTTGCGCGTCGGTGACGGCAGCGCGGCCGGCGATCCAGTCGGCACCGGCTTTTTCCTCGGGACCAAGCGCATCGAGGAACTCGGCTGCGGCTTTGTAGAGCGCGGTGAAATTGCCGGTGACTTTTGCGAGGCCGGCAGGGCCGGCCATGGCAGACTCGAAGCGGCGCTGCATTTCGATGCCGGCGGCTTTTTGCTCGTCGGGGGTGAAAGTGTCGTCCTTGCCCATGGCGAACAGCTCGCGGGAATCAAGGCTGGATAGGTCGATGGCCAGCTTGTCGCCGTCGAGCGGCGAGGTGCGCGCAGCTTCCTTGAGCAAGGCGAGGAGTTTGGCGCGGGTTTCGCTGAGGACGGTGGCGAAGTCCTTGGTGGCCAGGGCGGCCT
>JAQGKG010000262.1 GCA_028290245.1 Devosia sp.
CTAGCGACGGCATTTTTCCTGCTGGCCTTGGGCCTGCTCTATGGCCTGCTCGGCACCTTAAACATGGCCGATATCCTGCGCGTAGCCCCAGCCGCCAACCCGGCAGCAATGGCCGCAGTTGCTGGCATCTTGCTGCTGGCTTTCGGCATGAAAGCTGCCGCTTTTCCGCTCAATGCCTGGCTGCCTGCGAGCTATCACACGCCTCCGGCCGCTATATCGGCTTTGTTCGCCGGATTGCTGACCAAAGTCGGGGCCTATGCGCTGTTGCGCAGCCTCGTCGTGGTATTGCCGGCCAGCCGGGATTTGCTGGAGCCGGTGCTGGTGGCTATCACCGTGGCAACGCTGCTGATTGGCCCGCTGGGCGCCATTGCCGAAACCAATCTGCGTCGCGCCATCGGCTTTTTGGTAATCGGGGGCATTGGGTCGGTGCTGGTCGGCATTGCCTTGCCGTCGCTTGAGGGCATCAGCGGGGCGGGGCTGTATGTGTTCCACGCCATGCTGACCATGACGGCGCTGTATCTGGTCGCCGGGCTGATCGAGCGGGCGACTGGTGCGACGGATACGCGGCAGATGGGCGGGCTGTATGCGGCGAGTGCGCCGCTTTCGATCCTGTTCCTGGTGCTGATCCTGGCGACGACCGGTGTGCCGCCATTTCTTGGTTTTTGGCCGAAACTTTTGCTGCTGCAGGCGAGCCTGGGGCAGGGCGGTTGGAGCGGTGGCCTGTTAGCGGGTGCGCTGCTGATCAATGCTGTGCTGACGCTGATTGCCGGTTCGCGACTGTGGGCACATGTGTTCTGGCGCTCGGCTCCTGGCACGGCCGCGGTCGTGCCAATGGCGCGCGGGGCGATCTGGACCGGCTTTGGGGCCACGGCGGTTCTCGCGACGATCATTGTGGCGGCGGGGTTGTGGCCTAATCGTCTGTTCGAAATTTTGGCGGTCGGGGCGCCTGACCTGATCGATCCAGTGCGCTATCTCGAAGCTGTCGGGCTTGCGGGAGTGGTGCCATGAGCGTGGCGGTGATCGTGCTGATGCTGGCGCTGCTGTGGGGCGCCATTACCGGCAATTTCTCGGGGCTCAACCTGCTGTTGGGCGCGGCCATTGGCGCGCTGGCGGTATCGCTGCTGCGGACGGCCCTGGCCCCGCCGCGGGCGTTGCGCAAAATCCGGCAGTTCCTGTCGCTGGCGCTGCTGTTTTTTTATGAACTGGGGGTCAGCGCTGTCCGGGTGGCTATCGTGGTGCTGACGCCAAATCTGAAATCGGCGCTGCGGCCGATGGTGGTGGCCTTTCCACTCACCGTGAAGTCGGACGCGGAGATCACGCTGCTGGCCAATATGATCACCCTGACGCCGGGCACGCTGAGCACCGATGTCAGCGCGGACCGGTCAATACTGTATGTCCATGTATTGAACGCGAGTTCGCCTGAGGCAGTGATTGCCGAGATCGCTGGCGGCTTCGAGGCAAAGGTGAGGGAGCTTTATGCATGACGCCGGCTGACGCGCTTTCGCTCGCTACATTCATTGCGCTGATCATGCTTGGTGTGGCGCTGTTGCTATCGACAGTGCGGATCATCATTGGTCCGACACTGGCTGACCGGGTGCTGGCACTGGACCTGATGACGGTGGTGGCGATGGGCTTTGTCGGTACCGTGGCGATTCGCACCGGGCTGATGCTGTATCTCGACATTGCCATCGCACTGGCGCTGCTCGGTTTCGTCGCCACCATTGCACTGGCGCGCTACATCTTGTCGCGGCTCACGGCAGAGGGGCCACAATGACTGTATCGGATATTGCAGTATATGTCGGGTGCGTCATCCTGGTTTTTGGGGCAGCATTTAGCCTGATCGCTACCATCGGAGTGTTGCGGCTACCCGACCTGCTGACGCGCATGCATGCAGCCTCGAAGGCCGGCGCAGTTGGCGGGGGGCTGGTTTTACTGGCAGTTGCGCTGCTGTGCTTTGATGCAGGCGTAGCCCTGCGTGCAATTATCGGCATCGTATTCCTGCTGCTCACCACGCCAGTTGCAGCTCACCTGCTAGCAAGATCCAATTATCGCATCACTGATCAGACACCCGTAAACAACGCAGTTGCGCAACTAAAGTCTAAAAGAAGCCCAGATTCTCTGAAATGAACTGTGACTGCGTAGCATGTTAATTGGCCATACTGGGTTGCGAAGGACAATGAACAGTCTTAGGAATGAAACATGGTCGTGGCCGCCACCCCCGACGACCCAAGAAAAACAATGAAAGGTTGAATTATGAGTGACATCGCCGCAACGGCGACGGGCTACGAGCACGACTTGATCGAGCTTAGCACCGACATCGTCTCTGCTTACGTGAGCCACAACTCGGTGAGCGTAACCGATCTGCCCAAGCTGATTGCCGAAGTTCACGGTGCCCTGCGCGCTCTTCAGAATAACGAAGTGTTGGTTCCTGTCGAGGAATTGAAGCCCGCCGTGCCGGTTCGCAAGTCCGTTGCCGCCGACTACATCATCTGCCTCGAAGATGGCAAGAAGTTCAAGTCGCTGAAGCGCCACCTACGCACGCACTACAATCTCTCGCCAGAAGAATACCGCGAGAAGTGGGGCTTGCCTAACGATTACCCGATGGTTGCTCCCAACTATTCGGCTACGCGCTCCAAGCTTGCCAAGGATAACGGGCTCGGCCGCAAGGCTGCTGCCTAAGCTTAGTCTACCGCCACCACGAGACGTCGCGTCCATCCGGACCCCGGCGAGAACCAGCCTCAAGCGGCCGCCCCATCAGGGCGGCCGTTTGACTTTCTAAGAGACTTATCCCCATCCCCTCTTGCCTGTCGCAGTGTATAGGAATTAAATCCTTACACGTAGCGAGGCGAGCAGATGCACCACACTCCTTATCAGTCGACAATGCAGCACGCCGTGCCCTGGGGCGGCGCCGTTCAGCGCAGTTGTGACCAGGTCATCGCCTTGGTAGCACAACGAAAAAACGTGCCAATACGGCTACTTATCGACACCAAACGGGGTCGGCGTTCTTCGGCGCGGGCCCGACAGCTGGCGATGTATCTGTCGCATGTCGTCTACGGTCGCAGCTTGGCGGAGATCGGCAAGGCCTTTGGACGGGATAGGACAACTGTCTCATACGCCTGTGCGCTGATCGAAGATATGCGCGATGATCCGCGCTTCGACGAGGAGGTGTGCGCGCTGGAGCTGCAGCTCGAAACCGCCATGGCGGCGGAGGTGGACGATGTCCGCTAACGGGGCCGGGGATGCGTTTCTCGAGCCGCATCATCTGGCGGCAGCCGAGCGGTTGGAGCGGTTGATATTGCGGGCGCAACTCATGCCGCGGGTGACCATGTCTTATGATACGGCCAGCGCCGGTGGCGGCAGCCGGGGCACCAACAGCGTCGAGGCCGGCAGCGATAGTGCTGCCGAGGCTCGCCAGAAACTCAACCGGTTGGCAGGAATGCTGCCGCCGGACTGCTGGGGCGTGCTGATCGATTGTTATGGGCTCGGCAAGGGCCTGCAGGTGATCGAGACCGAGCGGCGCTGGCCGCGGCGCAGCGCCAAGCTGGTGTTACGTATCGGGCTCGATCAATTGGCTGCCCAGTTCGGGCTGACGGCTCAAGCGAAGGGTGGAGAACGCGTGCCCGCGCAAAGCTGGGTAGAGCAGCGGTTGCCGCTGATCGCGGGGAAGTGACCTTAACCACCTAAGGTTCGGTAATAATTGGCTATCTCGCAGCATGTTACAAAGCGCCATGCGGCAGAAATTCATCTCGGTTCAGTACCTGCGCGGCTTCGCTGCGATGTTCGTTCTGGCATCGCACGCACTGCTTTATCCTCTGGTTGGGCATAACCTGGGTTTTAGCCGGCTCGGCTGGATGGGCGTTATCCTGTTTTTCGTGATTTCGGGCTTCATCATGGTTGCGGTGACCGGGGAAGGTCGCTTCTCACCCAGGGACTTCCTGCGCCGCCGGTTTATCCGCATCGTGCCGATGTATTGGGGCGCTACGCTGATTGCGGCAGCGCTAGCGCTGTTTGCGCCCAGCCTGTTCAAGACCACAGTCTATGACACCGGCCAATTGGTGCTGTCGCTGCTGTTCATCCCGTTTCACAACCCGGTCAGCGGCGGCATTCATCCGCTGTACAAGCTTGGCTGGACGCTGAACTACGAAGTGTTCTTCTACGTTTGTTTTGCGCTGCTGGCGTTTCTCGGCGCGCAAGCCCGCGTCATCTGGCTGACGGTGGCCTTCTCGGTGCTGACGGCGATCGGCGCTATGCTGAAGCCTGAGCCGGCTATCGCCGAGTTCTATACCAGCTTCATGCCGCTGGCGTTTTGCGCCGGTGCGTGGATTGGGCTGGCGACCTTGCGCGGCAGGATCTCGACCCTGCCGCGGCCAATGGTTTACGCGGTCGGGCTCATTGGCCTTATAGGGCTAGTCGAGGGCTTTGCGATTGATCGCGGCGGCCTGCTTGAGGATGGGCTGGCGTTTATCGGACTTGCCGCCTTCGCCTCGGCACTGGTTCTGCTGGCCGTGCGGTTCGAGCATGCGTTGCCGAGGATCGGCCTGCTGGAACTGATCGGCGACGCGTCCTATTCGATCTATCTGGTGCATATCTACGAGGTGGCCATCCTCGCCGGTCTGGCATTCAAGCTGCTCGATCCCGCCGACTTGTGGGCGGACTACTTCATCGCCGCGGTTTCGCTCGTCGGCGGCACGCTGGCCGGAATCGTGGTGTATCGCTGGGTGGAAATGCCGTTGCTGGCTTTCTTCAATGGCGTGTTTGGCAGGAAGCGCCCGGTGCCGCTGGCCGCTGAATAGCCTAGCTCAGCGCTTTGCCTTCGGAGCGGATGCGGTTGACCATGGCGACAAGGCCATTGGAGCGCTGCATGCCGAGATGCTCGCTAAGACCGAGCTTCCTGAACCACTCGATAGCGTCGGTTTCGGCGATCTCTGTCGCTGGCCGGTCCGAATATAGGGCGATCAGTACGGCGACTAGGCCCTTCGTAATAATGGCATCGGACTGGCCCTTGAAGCTCATCACCGGCGTTCCGCTAGCGCGATCCACATCGGACACCAGCCAGACATTCGAGACGCAACCCTTGACCTTATTTTCAGCGGTCTTGTCGGTCTCATCTATCTGCGGCAGCGCCTGCCCAAGCTCGATGACGTAATTCAGCCGGTCTTCCCAGTCGTCGAGGAAGGAAAGGTTTTCGGCAATGTCCTGGAAGGCTTGGGGCTGGCTCATCCCAATTACCTAGTCAAACCGGCGCGGCATTACCAGAGCGGCATGGGCAAAGAAAATGCCGCAAGCACGGGGCAGCGTGCTTGCGGCTCAGGACCAGGTCTCGTTGGGGTGTCGCTTGGGGAAGCGACGCGAGGACTGGTATTTCAACAAGGCCCGATAGGAGCTAGCGCTAGCCAGCCCAGTCAGGCCGCATTCTTGGAATGGGCGCCAGCTTGGCCGGCGATGTCTCAGGCACGGGTGTCGCGGCAGTCTGGAGGGGCGGGGGAGCGATGCTGTTCAGCGTTTGCGCGGCGATGGCCTTGCCGCCGATGCACTGCAGGCTGTCACATTGAATAGTGCTGATCTGCTCGGCGACGACGCGGCTGCCGGCGGCCATGGCCTGCTGTGACAGGGCATTGGCATCTGGAAAATCGACACCCGGCTTGATCACCATATAGGCGACCGTCAGCCAGAACAGGGAGCGAACCACTACGAACATTGCCAATCCCGAAAATTCGAACAGACCAGTTTTGACCTGCAAGACCCACACTAGGGACCGGTCGTTAAACTGCGTTGGGACTTTTAGATAAAATTTGAAACAAATGCCGACGCTGATCTCAGCAAGGGCAACACCTTGTTTACGCTAACCCGAGAAAGCCCGGCCTGGAGCGATGTGGAGCCGTAGCAGGGCTCTGTATTTAAGAGCGAATTTAGCTGTTGGGACGCAGGGTGACCCAACGAGACCTGGACTCATTCAGGTGGGCCGCAGTTGCGGTCACTCCCTGGATGCCCCGGCATCCGCCACTGCTGGCGTCGTGATTGTGAGTAATGTGTATGCGTAGCTTATTCTCTTTCGGCGTAAGCAAAGAGATGCCCATGGCCGCAGCCGGGAACGGTCATCGACCCGAAGTGCTGCGCCGCAAGACGCTCGCCAACAATTCCCGGTTGTTGATTCTGCTGAGCGCACTGGCCATGCCCTTCGCGATCTACCTGCTGGTCACCGGCAGCCTGCTTCCCTTCGTTATTGCCGCTCTTGCACTGACCGTCGGCATGGTGACCCTGTCGCTGCACCAGCGTCAGTTGTTCGACCTGGCCGCCGCCGGGCTGGTCTATGCCATGCTGGCCATCGGTTGCGTGCTGACGCTCGTCGATCCCCGCCTGGGCGATGCTGGCCTGGCCATTGCAGTGATGGGCCCAATATTGGCGGCACTCGCCGGACGTACCCCATTGCGGCGCCAAAGCTGGGCGATGCTGGGCGGCGTTATTGCGCTGGCCGGGCTTGCGAGCCTGCTACCACCCTTGGTTATTTCGGAAGCAGTGCTGATGGCGACCAACGTCGCGGCATTCTGCGTCGCCACGGCCGTCGTGCTGCATACGGCCAACCGCATCAACGCGGCCTATGAAGTCTATGACAAGTCGCAGATGGCCGCGTATCGGCACCTGATCGAGCATGTGCAGGACGGCGTCATCCGCTTCTCCAGCGATGGCGACATCCTGCTGGCATCGCGCTCGTCCGAGCAGTTGTTCGGCTGCCGCCGCTATGAGCTTTCGACCAGCACCCTGAGTGATCGCATCCATATACTCGACCGCCCAGCCTATCTCAGCGCCTTTGCCGAGGCCAACCAGGGCGGCCGGACGCGGACTTTCGAAGTGCGGATGCGCCAGGACGACGCGCGTGGGGCACGCAATGTGCCGCGCTTCATCTGGGTCGAAATCAGCCTGTCGCCGGTTGTCGATCCCGACCGCGTCGAGCAGCGCCATGAAGTCGTGGCCCTGTTCCACGATGTCACCAGC
>JAQGKG010000270.1 GCA_028290245.1 Devosia sp.
TGGGCAATGCCGGCACTGCGACTCGCTTTCTCACCGCTGCCGTGGCGACGGTCGATGGCGCGGTGATCGTGGATGGGGATGCGGAGATGCGCGTGCGTCCCATCGGGCCGCTGGTGACGGCATTGCGCTCTCTCGGCCTGGACGCTGTCAGCCCGACCGGCTGCCCGCCGGTCACAGTTCACGGCAACGGCAGTTTCGGCTCTGGACGCGTCGAGATCGATGGCGGCCTGTCCAGCCAATATGTGTCAGCCTTGCTGATGGCTGCGCCGATGGGGCACGGCCGGATTACCGTGGCGCTTACCGGCACGGACATTGGCGCGCGCGGGTATGTCGACCTAACACTGGCGGCCATGCGTAGCTTTGGCGCAATGGTGGAACAACTCGACGCCGGCACCTGGTTGGTTCAGCCCACCGGTTACAAGGCCGCCGACCTGCTGATCGAGCCTGACGCGTCGGCTGCGACCTACTTGTGGGCCGCTGCGGCCCTCACTGGTGGCGATATTGATCTTGGCGTTGCTGCGGACGCTTTCACCCAGCCCGACGCGCTGGCGCAGGCCGTAATCGCGCAATTCCCCAACATGCCGGCTGTCATCGACGGCTCGCAAATGCAGGACGCTGTGCCCACGCTGGCCGTGCTTGCCGCCTTCAACAATACGCCGGTTCGTTTCGTCGACATTGCCAACCTGCGAGTCAAGGAAACCGACCGCATCCGCGCCATTGCCAATGAACTCAATCGCATTCTCCCGGGCCTTGTCACGGAAGAGGGCGATGATCTGGTGGTGGCCTCGGATCCCGATTTGGCCCGCCGCAGCCAGCCAGCGCGCATCGTGACCTATCACGATCACCGCATCGCTATGAGCTTTGCACTGGCCGGCTTGAAACTTTCGGGCATCACTATTCTCGACCCCGCATGCACCGGCAAGACTTGGCCTGAATATTGGGACATGCTCGCAGGGCTGGGCGTGCAGTTGCAGCCGGCAGCCTAGGCGGCGGAGACGCCGGGAAGGGCTGACTGCAGCTCGCTGAGCTGGTTTTCGCTGTACACCTTGTTGCGGCCCGCATGCTTGGCCGCATAGAGGCAGCGGTCGGCGCGCTCAATCAGCGAGCCGGGCGTATCGCCAGGGCGATAGGCAGCAAGGCCGAACGAGGCCGTGATGCGGCCCAGCTTTTCATTGGTGGATCGCTTGAGCAGTTCCTTGGCCTGGATGGCCTTGCGGATATTTTCCGCGACGATGATGGCGCCTTCGAGATCGGTCGAGGGCAGGATGGCCACGAATTCCTCACCGCCGTAACGCGCCGCCAGGTCCTTGCCCTTGATGTTGGATTTCAACGTCATTGCGACCAACCGCAGTACCTGGTCGCCGGTCTGGTGCCCAAAACTGTCGTTGAAGTTCTTGAAGTGGTCGATGTCAATGATCATCAAGCATAGCGGTTCGCCAGTCGCGCTGGCGTCGGTAATTGCCGTGTCCATGCCTTCGTCGAAGCTTTTCCGATTGGCGATCTTGGTCAGCGGATCCAGCATGGACTCGCGCCGCACATCGTCCAGATCACGCTGCAGCGAGGCGATGTCGTCGCGCGATGCTTCCAGCTTCTCTTCCAGGGAGATGTTGGTTGCCTGCATATTGCGGGTTTCAGCCAGCAGGCGGTCTGCTAGCGCCTTCATAGCCACTGGCGATATCTCGCGTGCCAGATCGCCGCTCGCGGTCTGCAGCGAGCCGGAATAGGCGTTGGCGGTGATCATGGCGCCGTGGATGGCTTCGTGCACAGCGTCGATCCGCGCATGCATGCGCTCGGACACCGCTGACATGCGGTCGTTGACGTCCGACTTCAGAAATTCGTTGTAAAGCGTCTCGGCCAGATTGGCGGAAGGCGTATTGCCGCTCCGGAAAATGGCGTTGATGCGGTTGTTCAGGGTCGGGTTGACGCCCGTCGCATAGGTGAACAGAAGTTCGTAGAACTGTGGGTAAGGCGGGATTCCGCTGCGCTTGAGCAGATCGAACGCCGAATTGGCATAGCCTAGCGCGCGATTGAATTCCTGATCAGACACCGCGTCCCTCGAGTGTCGTTACGTTCAGCCCGGTGCGCTACCAGCGCACCGATTCCCTGTTTGATAGATACCGCTCGGGCGCGACAAAACACAACTGTATCAATGCAATAAAGCGACTTCGCCCACAGTCAATAGATGCAGATCTAGTTGGAGATGCGCGTTGGCCGCAACAAGAAGGCCGGGACCGGACCGTCGTTACCAAAAGGCGAGGTGCTGAAGGCTTCCGAATCATCGGCTTCGGCTTCGGCGCGCGTCTTGCCACGAGCCCGCGGAGGGCGTTGTGCGTTGCGGTCGGGCTTGGGTGCAGCCGCGACTGGCACTGCTTCCGGAGTAGCGACGGGTGCCTCTTCAGCGACTTCGGCGGCGCGTTCAACCGACTCGGCGACAGCCGCTGCTCCGGCTTCTGCCCGTGTCGTGCCGCGACGACGCTGATTGCGCTGGCCGCTTCGTGCTGTTGGTGCCGGAGCCGCGCCCGGCGCCTCCTCGGCTGGCGTTTCGACGGGTTCGGCTGCGACGGTGGCCACGGCTGTCGGACGAGTGCGCGACGGACGAGCCGCCGGGGCAGGAGTCGCCTCGGCATCGGCCCGGTTGCGCGGACCGCCGCGACGCGAGCGCGCCGGACGGGCAGGGCGCTCGGCGGCGCCTTCTTCATCTGCGGTGGCGGCCGGAGCGCTAGCTTGTGCAGCCTTGCCGGTCGTTTCTAGGTAATCGATTGGCTTCTGGATCAGCTTGAGGATTGCATCGAGATGCTTGCCATCGGCGGGTGCCACGAGTGTGTAGGCGACGCCTGAGCGACCAGCGCGGCCGGTGCGGCCGATACGGTGCACATAGTCTTCGGCATGCACGGGCACGTCAAAGTTGAACACATGGCTCACGGCCGGAATATCGAGACCGCGAGCGGCCACATCACTGGCCACCAGCAACGTCAGGCGATTGCCCTTGAAGGCGTCCAGCGTTTCGGTGCGGCTCTTCTGGTCCATGTCGCCATGCAGGCCACCGGCCGAGAAACCGTGCCGCTCTAGGGAGCGGGCCAGCGTCGCCACATCGCGTTTACGATTGCAGAAGATGATCGCATTGGTCAGCCCAATGGCGCCGTGGATCAGGTCGCGCAGGGTGGCGCGTTTTTCTTCGGGCTTGGAGCCGACCTTGACCAGCTTCTGGTCGATCGTGTCGGCGGTGGATGCGGCGCGCGACACCTGCACGTGCACAGGATCCTTGAGGAACTTCTTGGTCAGCTTCTCGATCTGGGCATCCATCGTCGCCGAGAACAACATCGTCTGGCGACGCGGCGGCAGGCGATTGACGATCTTTTCGATGTCGTCGATGAAGCCCATGTCGAGCATGCGGTCGGCTTCGTCGATGACGAGGATTTCAACGCCGTTCAACATGATCTTGCCGCGCTCGATCTGGTCGAGCAGGCGGCCGGGGGTGGCGATCAATACGTCTACGCCGCGATCAAGCTTCTTGTTCTGGTCTTCGAAGGATACGCCGCCGATGATCAGCGCCATCGTCAGGCGATGGTTCTTGCCATACTTTTCGAAATTCTCGCTGACCTGCGCCGCGAGTTCGCGCGTTGGTTCGAGAATGAGGGTGCGGGGCATACGGGCGCGGGCGCGGCCATTTTCCAGCAGATGCAGCATCGGCAGCACAAAGCTCGCCGTCTTGCCGGTGCCGGTCTGGGCTATGCCGATGACGTCCTTCTTTTCAAGGACGTGCGGGATGGCCTGGGCCTGGATTTCGGTCGGCGTCGTGTAGCCGGCTGCCGTGACGGCGTCGGTTACTTTGGTGGACAGGCCAAGCGCGGAAAAATCAGTCAAATTGGGTAATTCCACTCAGATATGTGGCCCGGGGCCAAGTCCAGTCCGAGACATTCGAACGGGTGCGCCGGGGTCTTCAGCAGTGGACCGGAAAGTCGGTACGCGAACGCATCCACAACTGGGGGTTGGCCACCGGACGACTGCAAGAACTGCTAGAGTACCGCAAGAAACCACGGAATGGCCCTGAGGCATATTCGGCGAAAACAGGCTGAATTCAAAGAAACAGGCCGTCAGGCAGGAAATGCTCCAGCGGCGCGGACCATATCGCAAAGGCCTTGTCTGTCAACGCTTTTGGCGAGATTAGGGTTATTGAGCGCCCTCGGCCTCTCCTTTTGAGCGGCTTCTATAGTCTTAAACGTCCAGATCGGTCACGAATGCAGCGTTTTCATGGATGAAGTCGAAGCGGCCTTCGGGCTTAGTACCCATCAGCCGATCAACGCTGATCCGTGTGGCTTCTAGGTCGTCACGCACCTTTATTTGAAGCAGCGTGCGGCTCTTTTTGGACATGGTGGTTTCGCGCAGATGCGCGAAGGGCATTTCGCCAAGGCCTTTGAAGCGGGTCATGTCGACTTTGCTCTTGCCGGTGAATTCCGTTTCCATCAGCTCGACCCGGTGGGCATCGTCACGCGCATACAGCGTCTTGCTGCCCTGCGTCATGCGGTACAGCGGCGGCAGCGCGAGATACAGGTGCCCGCCATCGATCAGCTTGGGCATTTCCTGAAAGAAGAAGGTGATCAGCAGGGTCGCGATATGGGCGCCGTCGACGTCGGCGTCGGTCATGATGATGATCTTGTCGTAGCGCAGGTCGTCGTCGCTGTAGCGATCGCGCGTTCCGCAGCCCAGTGCCTGGATCAGGTCCGAGATGAGCTGGTTGGCCTGCATCTTCTCGCGGCTCGCTCCCGCTACGTTGAGGATTTTGCCACGCAAAGGCAGCACTGCCTGGCTCTTGCGGTCGCGCGCCTGCTTGGCCGAGCCACCTGCCGAGTCACCCTCGACGATGAACAGTTCAGCGCCTTCCTTGGCGCCCTGCGAGCAATCGGCCAGCTTGCCGGGCAGGCGCAGCTTGCGCGTGGCGCTGGCGCGATCGATCTCTTTTTCCTTGCGGCGGCGCAGACGTTCTTCGGCCCGCTCTACTGCCCAGTCCATCAGCTTGCCGGCCTGATTTGGCGATGATCCCAGCCAGTGGTCGAACGCATCGCGCAGGGCATTGTCAACAATGCGCGTGGCTTCGCCTGATGCGAGCTTGTCCTTGGTCTGGCCGACGAACTCCGGCTCGCGCATGAAGACGCTGAGCATGGCGCTGCAATGGGCGAGTACGTCTTCCGCCGTCAACAGGGCGCCGTTCTTGTTTTTGGTCAGCTCAGCGTAGTTTTTCAGACCACGCAGGATGGCTGCGCGCAGTCCGGCCTCATGGGTGCCGCCATCGGGCGTTGGCACGGTGTTGCAATAGGATGAGACGCCACCGTCGCCCAGCGTCCAGGCGATGGCCCATTCGACCGCGCCATGCGTGCCCGGCTTGCCGTGGCTGCCCGAGAACAGCTCGTCGACGATGCGCGTTTCGCCCTCGATGCGGGCCGTCATGAAGTCCTTGAGACCATTGGGATAATGGAACACTGCCTTCGCCGGGGCGTCCTCGGTCACTAGGCTCTCGTCGCAGCTCCATCGCAGCTCGACGCCGGCGAAAAGATACGCCTTGGCGCGAGTCATGCGGTAGAGGCGGGCTGCAGAGAAATGGGCGTGATCGCCGAAAATCTGCGGATCGGGGTGGAAACGCGTGGTGGTACCGCGGCGATTTTGGACGCGGCCAAGGGCTTCGATCTCGCCTAACGGCTTGCCCCGCGAGAAGGCCAGGCGGTGCAGTTGCTGCTCGCGTGCGACCTCGACGATCAGGCTGTCGGACAGCGCATTGACCACTGAGACGCCGACGCCATGCAGGCCGCCTGAGGTTTCATAGGCCTTTGAGTCGAACTTGCCGCCCGCGTGGAGAACGGTGTGGACGATTTCGAGGGTCGAGCGGCCGGGGAATTTAGGGTGATTTTCGACTGGAATGCCGCGGCCGTTGTCGGAGACCGTGAGGAAGCCGTCTTCGCCGAGGTGGACCTCGATGCGAGTGGCGTGGCCGGCGATGGCTTCGTCCATCGAGTTGTCGATGACTTCGGCGAACAGGTGGTGCAAGGCGTTAGCGTCGGTGCCGCCGATATACATGCCGGGGCGGCGTCGAACTGGCTCAAGTCCTTCCAGCACCTCAATATCCGCAGCAGTGTACGAGCCGGGAACGCTCACAGCCGCCTTGGGGGCAGGCTTGGCTGCCGCTGGCTTGATGCGTTCGGGTTCGGCGCCGAAAAGGTCTTCTGCGTTGGACATGCACATTCCGTCTTGCGCCCGAATCGGGCGTTTTCGCCTTCTAGCATATCCTAGAGGTTTGCCGAGCCGGGCAGGGAACCTGCCCACAGATGTGGAGTTCTCCACAAAACTGAACGGAAGATGAACAACAAATTCCCGCTGCGTTAAGCCCGAATAGGGAAGATGAATGTTTTGTCCGCTTCAAGGAGGCCACAATGTCCAAATTTGCGATGATTGCCCTTACGGCCTTGGTGCTTGGTACCGGGGTGTCGATGCCCGTACAGGCACAGTCGTCAGGTTTCGGCATTTTCTTCGGCGACGAGGAAAGTGACTT
>JAQGKG010000174.1 GCA_028290245.1 Devosia sp.
GCCGCGCTGGGCGCGCTTGGGCTTGCCGGTTGCTCCACCGGCGGCATGAGCCTCGCCGAGGCTGAGCGCATATACGGGCCACTCCCGAACGAGCGCTTCCCGGTTCCTGCGGTAAATGTCAGCAAGATCGATCCAAAGTATCGTCGTCGCACAGTGAGCTACAATTCCACTGAAGCGGTCGGCACGATCATCATCGATCCGCGCCATTTCTACGTTTACCGCATCGAAGGCGGCGGCACAGCCACCCGCTATGGCGCCAACGTCGGCCGCGCCGGGTTCTTGTGGAGTGGCGACGCCTACATTGGGCGCAAAGCTGAATGGCCGGTGTGGACGCCGCCTCGGGAGATGATCCTGCGCCAGCCAGAAGCCGCACCTTATGCCAACGGCATGGCCCCGGGCCTCAACAATCCACTCGGCGCCCGCACGCTCTATCTCTACCAAGACGGCCGCTACACGCTCTACACGATCTACAGTACCATCATGCCCGAGACGATCGGCAAAGGCGTGTCGAGCGGCTGCGTCGGCCTGCTCACCCAGGACATGGTCGACCTCTACAGCAAAACGCCGGTCGATACGAAAGTGATAGTCCTGCCGGCGTAGAAGTTACTCAAGTCCCACGGCCGCCAGAACCTTCCTGAACAGCGTCGGCAGGGCCTCGCCCTTGAGGACGCCACGTTCCGCCCACCAGCCACCATCGAGATCATCGGCGGGCACCGTGGCCGACCACACTTCCAGCTCCAGCCGGAAGTGCGTGAAAATGTGGACCACCTGGCCGAGGTGTTTCCAGTCGCTCGTGACCGGATAGTCCACCACTGGCATCGTCGCCGCCCAGTCGGAGCCGGGAACTTCCGTCATGCCGCCGAGCAGGCCCTTGGGTGGACGGCTCTGCAGGTAGACGTCGCCGTTGCGGTCCAGCATCACATAGGCATGGCCCTTGCGGGTCGGGCGTTCGGCCTTTTCGGGCTTGATCGGATACAGCGTCGGGTCGCCGGTTTTGGTGGCGACGCAGCCGGGCTGGATCGGACACAGCATGCATATAGCCGTTCGCGGCGCACAAATCGTGGCGCCCAGATCCATCATGGCTTGGGCAAAATCCCCTGCTCGACTTGGCACTGAAGCCTGCAGCGCGGCGCGCAGTTCTTCCTTGGCGTCGCGCACCGGGACGGGCAGCGCATAATAGCGCGCCAGCACCCGGTCGAGATTACCGTCGAGCACGGCCGTCCGTTCGTCAAAACAAATCGCGGCAATGGCGGCGCTGGTATAGGCGCCGATGCCCGGCAGGGACTGCAGGGCTACCGAAGTTCCCGGGAATATCCCGCCATGCTCGTTCACCACGGCCTGCGCACAAGCATGCAGGTTTCGCGCCCGGGCATAGTATCCCAGCCCAGCCCATTCCTTGAGCACGCTATCCAGCGGCGCTGAGGCAAGGTCAAACACAGTCGGCCACAGGTTGGTGAAACGCAGGAAGTAGTTTTTCACGGCCCCAACGGTAGTCTGCTGCAGCATCACCTCGCTCAGCCAAATGCGATACGGGTCGGGCTTGATCCCCTGGGCCCGATCAACCGGCGCTACCCGCCACGGCAGGTCACGCGCATGCCGGTCATACCAGGCCAGCACAGCCGGGGCATCGATGGGAGCGGGATGGGGGAGATACATAGCCATCGGATACAACTGGCCCGGCCCTTCTCGCAAGTGGGAGTGAGTCACATCCGGTTCAGCGACGAACCAGTGGCACACTTGCCGGATGCGTGGCGCAGCGGTACTCCATCATCCATGGCCAAGGACGACCTTCCCGAACCGAAACGCCGCAATCGGACGATGAATATCGCCGATGTGCTGGCTGGCGCGCTCGATCCGGTGCTGAAGAAGCGCGGTTTTGCCAGCCGGGATATCATTGCGCATTGGTCGGTGATGGCGCCCAAGCCCTATGGCGAAGTAGCCATTCCCGACAAGCTGAGCTGGCCACGCGGCGAGCGCAACGAAGAGGGTGCGACACTGGTGCTGCGCTGCATTCCCGGCCATGCCCTCGCCATCGCCCACGACGGCCCCAAGATTGCCGCGGCTGTGAACCGCTATTTCGGCTTCGTGCTGGTGAATACAGTCCGGCTCTCGGCCGAGGCATTCACCCCCGGTTCAGGGCAAAAGGCGCCCAAGTCGATCCAGCCAAGCCCAGGCGTTGCCGCGAAGGTTGAGGCCCAGGTGGCTGAAATTGCCGACGAGGGCGTGCGGGAGGCGCTGCGGACGCTGGGACATGCGCTATCCAGCCGATCGGAGCGAAAGGGTGGATAGTGCGTTCACCCAGCAGTGATGAATGTGCCTACTTGCCCACACAATTGCCGCGTGTAGTGTCGCGCAGATCAAAACAGGAGCGTTAGACGTGAAATTTACCCGCCGTGACACCCTAATTCTGGCCGCTGCCGCCTCGGCTCTGAGCCTTTGCGGGGTCGCCACCGCCAGCGCTGCTGAAGGTGACATGATCGACGTGGCAAAGCTGATGGCGCCCGCTGGCGGCATTGTCGACCACGTGCAGGGCAGCGAAGACGCGCCGGTCACCGTGATCGAATATGCTTCGCCGACCTGCCCGCACTGCGCTGACTTCTCCAACAACGTGCTGCCGGGCTTCATCGAAGCCTATGTCAACAGTGGCAAGGTCAAGCTGATCACCCGCCCATTCGTGCGCAATGTACTCGATGCGGCCG